>JAJDEE010000205.1 GCA_029259975.1 Planctomycetota bacterium | reverse complement strand
GCAAGTAACGCGTCTCGAAATTGTCGGTGCCGTCGACGATCAGCTCGACGTTGTCGGCCAGCTGCGAGATATTGGCAGGATTCAGGTCGGCGACCACCGGTTCGATCTCGACGGTGGAATTGACCTTGGCCAACCGCGCGGCTGCGGCGACCGCCTTGGGCAGCTGCGCCTCGGCGTCGGTTTCGTCGAACAACACTTGTCGATGCAGGTTGTCGACCTCCACGAAATCGCGGTCGACCAGCCGCACAAAACCTACGCCCGCTCGCACTAATGTATCAGCAACCACGCAGCCCAACGCCCCGCTACCCACGACGAGCACCCTAGCTCGCATCAAGCGCCGCTGCCCGTCTTCGCCTAACGGCGCGTAGCGCAGCTGTCGTCGATAGCGGTCGAGTTTTACGTTGTCATTATTCATGGCGAGACAAAATAGCCAGCAAGGTCGAAGTCGGGAGCCAGCTCGGCTTGCAGGCGATCGCAAGCTTGGCGGGCAGCGGTAAAGTCAGCGTAGTCCTCGCCGCGACGGATCGCAATTACAGGTTTGTCAGCATTTGCCAGCCAGTGAGGGGGCTGCTCGCCAGCGTTAAATTCGACAAGGACGACGCTCGCCCAGTCGTGGGCAATGCTAGTCGGCACAAATTGAGCATTAGCATGCACCGTGTGTCCAAGGGTGATCGCGTGAGGAACATAAAATCCATACCTATTGTGCGTAGAACTCACCAACACTAACGCCACAGATGATTGCCAAGCAAGCCTGATCAGATGGGGCGTCAAATCGGTGTCGACGTTACGAAGGTCAGCGATCACGATCACGCCACATTCACTGGCTTGTTGCAGGAACGAATCACTCGGTTCCTTAACGATGAGGGCTACCTCTGCATCATGGGCATCAGACAAATCAACTTCCGATTCGGGGGCAGCTACGGCACCGCGTAGCACGATGCGACGACGTTCCAAACGCAAGTTTCGACCCTCCACTTCCCAGCGACGGAAGCCGACCGTGTGGCTCCACGATTGCACGGTCCCGTCCGCCAGTTTCATTTCGCCTTCAAAATTGTAGAGATAAGGCAGTTGCGACGTCCAATAGCAGGGGTCGGTGACTACGACCTGCTCAGGCAGGTTGGAAATTCCAGGGTGCCCACCTTCGCAAGAGGGTACAGGAAAAGTTGCCGGAAGCGTGCGAGCATACTGACAGTGAGGCCCAATGAGCTTGCCGCTAAACGATGCAAGTCGGCCTTGAGACATATCGCAGAGTGCGAAATTGACTTGGTGCTCCGTTGGACGATAGCCAACTGGGTCTATGAGTTCGGTAAATGACATTCTTGCAGAGATTAGCCGTTAGCCTGCATTTGTCGAGTGTTCGGCGCGGGCGCACCTCGTAGCAAACCTTCGGTACTCAAGTCTTCGTCGAGGTCGGGCCAATGAATTCCGTAACCAGCACCGCAGACATTCCAGTTCGCCAATTGTTCAGGCGTTGCGCGTAGCAGACTAGGATACCAAGCGTAAGGTACGGTTATGGTTCGACCATCTTCCAGATCAACACTAAAAGTATCTTTGCCAAGGTGAACGTCTTTGACACGTTCACCCGGACGGATTTCCGAACCAGCCATACCAAGCCTCCAGCAATTCTTGTTGATTGTTTTGAACTAGGCGCTCGATCTTGCGTAGTTCTTGTGGGCTGAATCGAAGATTGCGTCCCAGCCCAACGGGGGTAAGCCAAAACTTAGCTGATTGGTCATCGCGATCCACGTGGATGTGTGGTGGTTCGTCAGGCTCGTGACCGTAGAAATAGAACCTGTAAGGACCACTACTCAGAACTGTGGGCATAACTTCCGATTCCGTATCGGCGTTCAGGGGTCAATCTCACCCCTATAAATGGTAACATCTATGTATGCACTCATCAAGTGACGGTCGTCTCTCTCATCTCACTGACAAACTTACTCTGCTGGCGTACTGGCAGCCGACTGTTCTAGCTCCTCCGCCAAAAACTGGCCTGTCACCGACTTGGGGTTCGCTGCGATCTCTTCCGGCGTGCCAACGGCGACCACGCGCCCGCCTTCGTCGGCGGCGGCGGGGCCGAGGTCGATCATGTAATCTGCCGCCTGCATCATCAGCGAGTTGTGTTCGACCACGACCAGCGAATGGCCCATCATGATCAGCGAATCAAAACAGTCGAGCAGCTGCAAGACGTCGGAAAAGTGCAGGCCGGTGGTCGGCTCATCGAGTACGAACAGCGTGCGTCCTTTGCGCGGCGCGGCGATGTAGGTCGCCATTTTTAGACGCTGCGCCTCGCCGCCCGACAGCGTATTTGCCGGCTGGCCCAATCGCAAATAGTCGAGGCCAACATCTAACAAACATTTCAGTTTGGACAGAATTTTGCGATGGCCGCGAAAGAAGGCAAACGCTTCGCGTACCGACAGGTCAAGCACCTCGGCGATGTTGCAGTTGCGATATTTGACGTCGAGCACTTCGCGGCGGTAACGCTGGCCTTGGCACTCGGCACAGCGCATGTAAACGTCGGCCATCAGCTTCATGTCGATTCGTGTGTAGCCTTCGCCTTGGCACGCCTCGCAGCGGCCGCCGTCGACGTTGAAACTAAAATGGCCCGCCTTAAAACCGCGTGCATGGGCTTCATTCGACTCGGCAAAGAGCGTTCGTATCGGATCGAAAGCTTTGATGTAGGTGACGGGGTTCGAACGCGGCGTCCGCCCGATCGGGCTTTGGTCGATCAAAATAATGTCTTCCACCTGACCAGTACCAGAGAGGCCTTCGTAAGGGGCCGGTTTGTCGGCGTCGATGCCCAAACCTCCGGCCACGGCCGGAAACAGCGTCTTTTCGACTAGCGTGCTTTTGCCGGCGCCGCTGACGCCGGTGACCACACATAGCACTCCAAGTGGGAACTTGACGCTCACATTTTGCAGGTTGTTTCCGCAGGCTCCGTCGAGGCGAATCCAACCCTGGTCGGTCGAGCGTCGCTGATCGCGCAGGACTAGGGTGCGCCGTCCGGTGAGCCAATCGCCCGTGCGACTGTCGGTCGATTCCAGCATCTCGTCGGGAGAACCTTGGAACACAATTTTCCCGCCAAACTCACCAGCGCCAGGGCCAATTTCGACGACTTCATCGGCCGCCCGGATCAGCAACGGATCGTGTTCGATGACCGCCACCGTGTTGCCTCGGTCGCGCAGACCGCGAAGAGTGTGAACCAACTGAGGCATATCGGCCGGATGCAAACCGGCACACGGTTCGTCGAGAACGTAGAGCATGCCCATCAGGTTGGAGCCTAGCGCCGAAGTGAGCGAGACCCGCTGTGCCTCGCCGCCGCTGATACTTCGCAAGAGTCGATCAAGCGACAAATGCCCCACGCCCACCTGATCGAGATACTCCAGCCGCGAAACGACTTGATCGTGTAGCAGTCGACCCACTTCGCGCTGCCAAGCGGTTAGCTCGACCTCAGCCAACCAAACGAGCGCGTCCCGAATCTTGAGCGCCGACAGATCGGCGACACTCAGCCCACCGATTCGCACCGCCAGCGCCTCTGGCTTCAAACGTGCCCCGCCACAATCTTCGCACGGATAATAGCTACGCCAGCGACTTAAAAACACACGCAGGTGCATCTTGTACTTGCGACGCTCCAGCCATTGGAAAAAGCCGTTTAGCCCGCCAAAATCGCGTTCAGGCACCCCTTCGCGGACGAGCCGCTGCTGCTCGTCCGTGAGGTCTTGGTAAGGAATGTCGACCGGCAGCTGGTACTCGGCAGCTAGAGCCAACAGTTCTTCCAACTCGTGTGCATAGGCGGGCGAATTCCAAGG
>JAJDEE010000204.1 GCA_029259975.1 Planctomycetota bacterium | reverse complement strand
ATTTTCGGCGCGAATCTGGGAGGCAATCTAACGCCGATCGGTTCCGCCTCGACCCTGGTCGCGGTAACGATCATGCACAAGCACAACGTCCCGATTTCGTTTGTACGCTTCGTCAAGCTCGCGGTGCCCTTTGCCGCCATTCAAATTGCCGCTGCGGTGTTGTATTTGTTAATGACGAAGTAGCAAATCACCACGTCGGTCGGAATAACCGGCAATTTCGCCCCGATTGCCACCTTCTGGCTTGCCCCTCCGCATTCTGAAACCTACCCTTTCACAACGGCTTTTCCTTGCTCGCGAGGAAAATGCGCCCACACCTCGACTCGACTGCGGAAGCAAAAAGCATGTCCTCTCAGAACACTGAAACTCTCCAAACTCAGCAACCTCCAACGAGCAGTGCCGACCTCGAGTCAATGCTCAACCGCATCAATAACCTAGCCAAAGGAGAGTCTGCAAATCCGACGACAGCTCCCAAGTCAGATCCCGTCGGTCCTGCGATTCCCCAGCTTCCAAACTCGAGCAGTCAACCTGTTGCCAAACCAGTCCCACCAGAAGTCCACCCTGCATTACAAAAAGAGCAGCCACTGCAAGAAGAAAATTGCGACGGCGCATGGCAACCCGCCGAACCCGTGTCCCTTGAACAAGCTGGGGTTACCGAGGGGCAACTTGAGCATCTCGTGTTGCGATGTCTGGCCGCTGCGGGCGACCTGTCAGGTCGCCAACTGGCCGAGCAACATGCCATGCCATTCGGTCTGATCGAGCCTGCCTTCGCCGACCTGAAGCAAGCGCAACTTGTCGCCTATCGCGGCTCGGCGCCGATGAACGACTACATCTACCAACTCACCGATATGGGCCGCGAGACGGCCAAAAAACTCTCTGACCATTGCAGCTACTTTGGCAGCGCTCCCGTTACACTGAGCGCGTATCTTGAAAGCGTTCAAGAACAAACGCTTACCAAAATGCACCCCACGGTTAAAGACCTGCAACGCGCATTCTCCGACTTGTTGGTCAATCAAAAAATGTTGCGGCGGCTCGGCCCGGCGGTTAACTCCGGACGCGGATTATTCTTGTTTGGCGCTGCCGGCAACGGCAAAACCAGTATTGCCGAACGCATCACCAAGGCCTTTGGTGACACGGTTTGGGTTCCTCGCGCTATTGGCATCGACGGCGAGATCATGAGGATTTTCGATCCCGGCCTGCACGAAGAAGTTCCTCTCGAAGGGTCTAGCGGCCCACTCAACACGCATGCCGTCGACAAACGGTGGGTCCGCATCCGCCGTCCGACGATTGTTGTGGGTGGTGAGTTGACGATGGACGCTCTGGAAGTCATGGCAGGGGCTGGCAACAATGTCAGCGAAGCTCCACTGCAAATGAAAAGCAACTGCGGCACACTCGTCATTGACGACTTTGGCCGGCAACGCATGACCACCGACGAGCTGCTAAACCGCTGGATCGTGCCACTCGAAAAACGCTACGACTTTCTCAAGATGGTCAGCGGCAAGAAAATCCAAGTCCCATTCGACCAGCTGATTATCTTTTCGACCAACCTCGAACCCAAAGACTTGGTCGACGACGCATTCCTCCGACGTATCCCCTACAAAATCGAAGTTCCCGACCCGAGCGAAGAAGAATTTCGTAAGTTGTTCGAAATCATGGCCCCCATCGTCGGTCTAGAATTCGACCAAGAAGCGCTCGACTACGTCATCGACACACACTACAAACCTATCAAACGCCCCTTCCGTTGCTGCCAACCACGCGACTTGCTCCTGCAAATTCGCAACTACTGTCACTACCTCGACGTGCCGCCGCTGATGTGCAAAGAGTATATTGACTATGCCGTCGAAAACTACTTTGCAATTATGTAACGCGGCAATGTAAGGCGATCGGCAGATAGGTATTTACCTGCCCCAACCGACATCCATTTTTGCCACAAACGAAGTGAACCACGACGACACAACGGGCACAACGTAAAATCTACGTTGTGCCCGTTGTGTCGTCGTGGTTAATTTTAAAGCAATTCTTTCGCCATCAGGTAAATTCTCAACTGCCGCTCGCCTAACGCGGCTAGCTGTGCGAGCGTTCCAACCCAAAATCTAGCGACAACTGTGGATCGTTCTCGCGATCGGGATCGAGTTCCTCGAACAGTAAGCTCGGTTGGATGTCGTGGTTGTGTTGGTACTTGCTGTCGTACTCTTGTACGACGCCCGTAAGTTCGTGATAAAAGATTTGGCAAATCTCTGTGCCAGGGTAGATACGTACCGGCTGCACGGCGAACATCTCAAGCGTCCAGAAACCTGCAAAACCAACGTCGCCAAACCCGGCGGTAACATGCACAAATAGTCCTAACCGGCCAATCGAAGAACGGCCTTCAATCTGAGGCACCAGGTTGTGCGTGACGGTCCGCTCGACGGTACGAGCCAAATAAAGCTGATTGGGACTTAATACGATACCCTCCTCGGGAATCGTCAATCGTCTCACCCGATTCGCTTTCGCCATATCGAGCACGACCTCTTCGTACACCATCAGCTCGTTGTGTAACGTCAGGTTATAGCTATTCGGGTTGATCCGTTCTGGTTCAAACGGATCGATCTCGATGTCTTTGCCGATACGGTTGAGTATTTCGTTGCCTGACAGGATCATTTTTTAACAACTCCATTTTTGGGACAAAATCGTTTCATCGAACACTGCCCGCACAATGGTCGCCGTGCCGAGCATATCGCTCGACCATGGTGAATCATACGATGCGAAAATTGTATCCATTCTTTTTTCGGCAACAGCTCGATCAAATCACGCTCGACCTTTACCGCATCCTTCGCCTCGGTGAGTCCTAACCGTCGACTAAGCCGACCAACATGCGTGTCGACAACCACACCTGACACGACACCAAATGCCGTACCCAAAACCACATTGGCCGTTTTGCGTCCGACCCCCGCCAGACGGACAAGCGAATCGAGTTCTTGTGGCACCTTTCCGTCGAATTCTTCCAGCAACTGCGTACTACACGCCTTGATATTCTTGGCCTTGTTGCGAAAGAATCCGGTACTCTGGACCGCTTTCTCGATTCCTCGGAGTGGTGCCGCGGCAAAGTCTGCCGGTTTCTTATATTTGCGAAATAAATCCTTGGTCACCATGTTCACTCGTGCGTCCGTACACTGGGCCGACAGAATTGTGGCGATTAGCAACTGAAAAGGTGTCTTGTGGTTCAGCGCACAGGGGGCCTCGGGATAATCGGCTTTCAGCCGCCGCAGAACCTTGGCCGCGTGACGCTTGGTCGCACATGATTTCATTGATACGGCCACAGCAGCGACGCCACTCATTCGACTAAAGCAGAGGGTCAGGCGGTCATTGTGTCGGACCTGCGAACGATGTCAAGCGACAAAGAAAGAATGCCCAAGATCAAGGCCCAATGAGCTACAAAAACACGCTAGGCGATTGGCCATTGGAGCTTGGTCATTGTGCCTGTTCAGAAGAAGCAACCCTATACTTCGCCTTTTCTACACACATGATCGCTAGCCTCCGACTCGCCAGCCGCCTATAATCCACACAGACGAGTTGACAGCCGAGTTGAATTTCCTCCCAACAGTTTGACTATGCCAGACGCTCCACCAACCTACGACCCGCTCTATTTGCGAGGAATCGAGCTGTTTAACGAGTGCGAATTCTTCGAGGCTCACGAAACATGGGAAGAGCTGTGGACGGAATACCGTGGTGAAGGCCGCAAGTTCTACCAAGGGATGATCCAGGTCGCGGTTGCGTTGCAGCACTTCGTCAACGGCAACCTCCGTGGTGCGAAAAAAGTCTATGCCTCAAGCCGCAACTACTTGCAAGCCTATCCGACAGTCTACGAAGGACTCGATCTCACAGACTTCCTGGCACAGTTCGAGCAATGCTTTCAGACTGTGCTTCAATTCGAAACAGATTCGCCCTCCGAACTAGCTAAACCAGAAATCGATCCGGAGCTGATCCCTGAGATTCATTTGATCCCGCAGGAAGTTTGAATTTGCTCACCCGACGATCCGTAGGTTCGCGGCTAATCTAACCCTAACAGCTCACCACCAACCACACATACATCTATGATGCCCTGGAATGCAGAAGATTTGACACTCGATCTAGAACGCTTCAAAGGGACGGCGCGGTTGTTTCCGCTGCCCGACTTGGTGATGTTTCCGCACGTGATGCAGCCGCTACACATCTACGAGCCTCGCTATTGCGATCTGCTCAATGCTGCGCTCGACAGCGACGGACTGATTGCCATGAGTATGCTGGCGCCGGGCTGGGAATCGGATTACGAAGGCCGTCCCGAACTATTGCCACATGCCTGCCTGGGAAAAATCATCACCCACCAACGCCAAGACGACGGGCACTACAATGTTTTGCTGCTCGGACTGCGTCGGATTCAAATCGAAAGCGAACTCCCCGCCGACCACACCTATCGCACAGCCAAAGTCAAGCTGCTCGACGACTTTTGCTATACCGAAAACGACGACGCTCGCGAAGCACTCCAGGCCGAGCTAACAGAAAAATTTTCGGAGAGCCTGCCCCAAGGCCAACCGTCGAATCCCAACGTCGAAGAACTACTTTCCTCGGAAATCCCACTGGGCGTGCTTACCGATTTGGTTAGCTTTGCCGTCCCGTTCGACCTAAAAACGAAAAGCCAACTACTGGGCGAAAGCGACATCGATCGACGTGCCCAGATGCTGCTCAGCGCCATGCAAGAACTCGAAACGCAAGGGCCACGCACCTCGCACGGCGGCGGCTACCTGCCGCCCTTCAGCACGAATTAGTCAGTTCGCGGTCGGTTGACGCAATGGCTTGCGAGAGCATACGATTAGTAGCCACATTGCTACAGTTTTCACTGCTCTCAGCGAACTATTAAATGACTGCCGAACCTAAACCTGCAAATCCTGAGTGCAAAGTCGACAAGCCCCGCATCGAGCGCGCCGTACGCGAAATCCTGGCCGCTGTAGGCGAAGATCCCGACCGCGAGGGCCTGCTCGAAACTCCGGCACGCGTTGCCCGCATGTATGCCGAAATGTTCAGCGGACTGCACACCGACCCGAGCATCCATCTTAAAAAATTCTTCACCGAAGAGTACGACGAGATGGTCCTGGTGCGCGACATCACCTTCAACAGCATGTGCGAACACCACATGCTGCCCTTTTACGGCAAAGCCCACATCGGCTACGTTCCCAACGGCAAAGTCGTCGGACTCAGCAAACTGGCCCGTGTCGTCGAAGAATTTTCGCGCCGCCCACAGGTGCAAGAGCGTATGACCGAGCAGATCGCCAACCTGCTGATCGAAGAACTCGACGTTAAAGGCGTAGCGGTCGTGATCGAGGCCTCGCACTCATGCATGTCGATCCGCGGCATTCGCAAGCCCGGCAGCCTATGCGTCACGTCGGCGATGAAAGGCTTGTTCCGCACGAATCTTTCGAGCCGCTCGGAAGTGATGACACTTATTTACGGCGCGCATTAGCCCCCGGCTCTGCCGGGGG
>JAJDEE010000203.1 GCA_029259975.1 Planctomycetota bacterium | reverse complement strand
CTGGGCAGCTCAAACGAGGTTTCAGTGTCAACCTATCACCCGATGTTAGCCGTCTGGAACGGGCCGACCCCGAGGACCTGATCGCAGCACTGCCCACCGAGCAAGTCCACCTCGCCAACACGCTAGAAAACGTCGAGCGGTACGTCGACATCGGACGCAGCGGTCGCGAATTGTTTCCGTGGCTAATCACTCTCGTCACATTGGTCTGGGGCAGCGAGCATCTGCTGGCCAACCGGTTCTATCGGGAGACACCTGCGTGAACCAGTGGAATGTCGATCCCGTAGGCGGCCCGTGGTTCGCCGGAGCAGTTGCGCTGCTCGTGCTGCTGACGCTAGTTGTTGGGCCTGCCGGCAAACGCTTGCCGCGTAAGCGACGCATCACGTTGCTGGCTCTGCGCGCAGGTACGGCGCTGATGTTGCTATTTGCGATGTGGCGTCCCACGCTCGTCGCGACCGAAACACGCAAGCTGCCCGGCTCGCTAGTGGTGATGCTCGATAGCTCGCGAAGTATGCAAATTGCCGATTCGCTGGGCAACCAGTCACGCTGGGACGCCGTCAAATCGGTACTCGAGTCGGCAAGTGATCAACTCAACGAGCTGGCCGAGTCGTGGGATTTGAAATTCTATCAATTCGACGAAACGAGCAGGGCGGCCAAGCTCGTTGATGGTCTGGTCGCATTGCCCGAACAGGCGGAAGGGCCGCAAACGGCGATTGGTTCGGCGCTCGAAGATGTGCTTGATCGCGAAGCCCAGCAGCGCATCGTGGCCGTGTTGCTGCTCAGCGATGGTGCTCAGCGGGCTTTCGCTCCGCGTGACGTGCCGCCGCAAACGGTCGTCCGCCGGCTCGCGATCGACGAGATTCCGCTGTACACCTTTACGTTTGGCCAACCGGCGCTCGCTTTGCAGTCCGACCTGCGCGTCTACGAATTACTGGCGAACAGCACGGTCTTCGCCGAAACACCGCTTACCGTACAAGCGATGCTCGGCGCTGACGGTTACGTGAACCAATCCTACAAAGCCCAACTGCTGTGGGAAACGACCGAAGGCGAAATGGAAGTCGTCGATACGCGCGAGATCCTCATCAAAAACAATCAGCGCAAGATCCCGTTGTCTTTTACGCACACGCCGCTTGCGCCCGGAGAATACAAAGTATCCGTTAGAGTCGAATCGCCTGAGGGCGAACTCGTCACCTCGAACAACGTACAAAGCACCTTTGTGTCGGTGCTGAAAGGAGGCATCAACGTACTTTATCTCGTCGGTGCAACACGCATTGGCGGCGGACCTAGTATCGAACCGCGATTCGTGCGCAGCGCGCTTGCCGCCCACGCCGATATCAACGTTCGTTACGACTTGCTGAACTATCGCAAGCAGCGCCTCGACATCCGCGCGGCGCTGGCCGAAGGCAAGTACGATGTCTTTTTGCTCGGCGATGTCGACGTTTCGGCGCTGAACAGCGCCTCGTGGGAACAAATCGTTGACGCGGTCGACAACGGTGCGGGCTTGGCGATGCTGGGAGGGTTCCACAGTTTTGGCCCCGGCGGTTTTCGCGGATCGCCGTTGGCGCCGTTATTGCCCGTGCGAATGGGCCGCGCCGAGCGACAAAATTTCGGCGAACCACCGCGACAAGACATGCACCTACCAGGACCGCTACGCATGGTGCCGACACTGCTGGGCGGCAAGGCGCACCCGATCTTGCAACTCGACGATGCCTCAATCTCCTTGTGGACGCAACTGCCGCCGCTCGACGGCGCTAACCGCTTCGATCGCAACCGTATCATGCCTACTGGCAAGATTATCGCCGAGACGGCCGACGCCAGCCGTCATCCGTTGTTGGTCACGGCCGCCTGGGGCGAAGGACGAACTATAGCCTTTGCCGTCGATTCGACGTGGCGGTGGCCGATGGAAGGCTTTGCCGATGCGCACCGCCGGTTTTGGCGGCAGCTAGTGTTGTGGCTCGCTCGCAAGGACGACACCGATGGCCAGTCGGTCTGGGTCCGGCTGGATGGTCGTCGTTACCAGCGTGGCAGCCGCGTCGATTTTTCGTTCGGAGCGTTTGACGAACAGCGTGAACCGTTGGCGAACGCCGCGTTCAACGTGCAAGTTCAGCAGCCCGATGGCACGACAACAACGCTTCGCACAAGCAAACGAGGCGAAAAGCAGATCGCCAACTTTGCCGAAACCTCCGCGCCAGGCGACTACCGCGTAATCGTCACGGCAACCGACGCCAGTGGCCAAATTTTCGGTACAGCCCAAGCACGGTTTACTGTTCCCGATCGCGATATGGAGCTTGACCAACCGGCTGCCGAACCGACATTGCTCGCTGCGCTGGCCAACATCACCGGCGACGCCGGCGGGCAAGGCCTTGCGCCCGAAGAGTTGCCCGACTTGCTCGAGCAACTTAAGTCGCGCACCTCTGAGTTCGAAGAGGAGATCCGCCAGCAACGGACTTTATGGAGCACATGGCCAGTTTTTCTGATGCTCGTCGGCCTGCTGAGCGGCGAGTGGTATCTGCGCAAGCGTTGGGGCTTAGTGTAGCAGAAAGGATTTCACCACGGAGTCACGGAGTCACCGAGGACACAGTGTGTTTTGCCGATGCTTTTTCTCACGCGCTGTTGCGTCTCCGCCACGTTTGGCCTTGCGTCGTGTGGTATGTTGGCACGATCGTCTGCTTTTGCAAGAATTCTTTGGCCAGATTGCTTTCTGTGAACTAAGTTTTCATTGGATGGAACTCCCTCAGCAAAGTCTTTGTTGATCGCTTTTCTGTTTCATTCAAAAATACAACTTTTCGCAGTTCTCTCATCCAAGCAGTCGCGTCAATTCAGGCGCAAAGTAATTCAGGATGCCGTTTGCTTGAGAATAGCAACTTTCCTGTAGAGGCACGCCGCTATGATCACACGACGAAGAACAATGAAATTACAACGCCACGGCACGACCTTGGTCGAAACCGCGCTTGTTGTGCCAGTCCTGTTTTTTTTCTTGTTCGCAATCATTGAGTTTGGCCATGCCCAACTTGTGAATAACATGCTCAACAAAGCTTGTCGTGCAGGTGCTCGCATTGGTTCGGTCGAAGGTACAAATTCGGCGGATGTAGTTGCGCAGGTCAACCAAACGATGGCACCTGTCGTCGCGTCGGGAAACATTACCGTATTTGTCAATGATGCCAGTGTTTTCGACTCAGGTGGTTCGCCGCCGTCCGATGGTGCTGGGGTCGAAGCATTGCCCTCTGTTGAACTTTCCGACGTCGAGCCGCGGCAGATGTTCGTTGTCCGTGCTCGTTTGAATTACAACGATATCGCCCTTGTACCGATGCCATTTATGTACGGGGTCGTTCTTAACAGTCAAGCGTTTATGCGTCACGAGTAAGCCTCCCTTCGCAGAAGTCCCCCTCCCCTTTTTCAATTGCTGGAGTAAGTGTCATGCAAAACCTGATCGCACAAAAAGGGCAGCAACAGCAGCGCCGCGGAGTTGCTGCAGTGGAGTTTGCCTTCATTGCGCCGATGCTCCTGGCGATCGTACTCGGCATGATCGAGATGACGCGGGTCTATGACACGCAGTATTTGCTCCAAACGGCTGCCCGCGAAGGTGCCCGTTTTGCCGCCATGGATCGCGAAGGGTTACTCGCGAATGGCGAAACAGGGAATTCAAAGTTGACCTCAGACGTGACCAACTTTCTCGCGTCGGCGGGTATCCCCTCCGGTGATGTCCAGGTCAACATTCTCGATCACGTAAATCCTACTCAGGCATTTGATATTGACGACCCAGCCAACGACCTCAGGTTGTTCAAGGTCGAAATCACTGTTCCTTTCTCCAGTGTTAGTTATACACCCATCAGTACTGCCAACGACTACAATCTGACCGGCTCGATTACCTTTCGCAATGGTCGTGCCACCCTGTCGCAGTAGAACCCGATGTTGTTTTGAACTTCTCCTCCCCTTTTTTCGGAGTAATGGTCATGGAAAATCTAAGAAATAATCACAAACAGCGGGCGTACTCGCTCGTCTCGAAGTCGCCCCAACAGCGGCGAGGTATCGTCGTGGTGCTAACCGGCTTTGCACTAGTTGCCGTGTTCGCATTCGTCGCGTTGTCGGTCGATACGGGACGGATCGTGCAGACTGAAACGAACATGCAAAATGCGGTCGACGCTGCGTCGCTCGCCGCAGCCCAAGAAATCACTGCCGCAGTGTATGCGGCGGGTCAAGGCACCGGCTCGACGACCATCGATGCCAACTCGATCGCAGTGGATGCTGCTCGCCTGATCGCTGAAGAAGTCGCCGCCGCAAATGGTGTCTACATCAATCCAGCCACCGACGTTCGTTTTGGCAAACGCACATACGATGCAGCCACCGACACATGGCCCATTCAGTGGGACGCCTCGCCATTTAATGTTGTGCAAGTAGTTGCTCGTCGAACGGATGCAGATAGTTCGGCTCCCGATGGCGAATTTCCGCTCGCTTTTGGCTGGGCAGTTGGCCGCTCGCAGGTGCCTATTCAGACTTCGGCCACGGCATTTGTCGAAGCTCGTGACTTGGTGGTGGTACTCGACTTCTCGGCTTCGATGAACGACGATAGTTCGCTTAGGTCGGGGCTGGGGCAAACAGCCGCAGAGTCTACCTTGGATGACATGTGGGATACTTTGGTCGCCGCCAACCCCTTATTTCGAGGCACGAATCAGGCGAAGTTTCCGACCTCAGGGTTTGGCAATGTCAATTCCCATTACGGTACTTACCTTTCCAGTAGCGACACAAGTACGATTCGTAGCCAATTGGGCTTGAATCAAAACAACCCTGATGGCAGCCGCATGTATCCCTTCCCTCAAGCAGGGCGTTACAGTAGCGGTAACGAAAAGTACAAGCCGAGTAACTCGACAAGCAACTCGCGCTGGAATAGCTACATCAGTTACGTGAAAAATAAAAGTGGGACCTATCGCAAGCGTTATGGATACCGCACGCTGATGGATTATCTGCAGGAACAACGCTACAGCGCAACTAACTCCGAGGATCTTTGGCGTACGCCTCACTATCCGTTCCACGCGATCAAAGAAGGCAGTTCGTTGTTCCTGGGCTTCTTGACCGACCTCGATTTTGGTGACGAAGTCGGACTCG
>JAJDEE010000202.1 GCA_029259975.1 Planctomycetota bacterium | reverse complement strand
AAAGTCGCCGAGATTTCACCTAATTTCTCACAGGGCACGATCGAAATCAGCTCGAATCCACTTGATGTGGCAATCCAAGGCGACGGATTCTTGGTCGTGCAATCGGGGAATGGCGAGCTGTACACACGTAATGGGCAGCTCAAGCTGAATGCGGAGAACGAGATTGTCACGTCCACGGGACAACGGGTTTTAGGGTTCGGCGTGAACGATGATTTTGAACTGCAACAGAATGCCGAATCGCTGGTGTCGCTTTCCATACCCTTGGGAAAAGAGCGAGTGAGTCAATCGACAAGTAACGCGTCGTTTAGTGGAGTGTTGAACCCTTCTGTCAATCTTGGAGCAAGTCCCTCGATTTCTCAGTCGATCGTTCTGGGCGATGGGACAGTTCCTCAGCCACAAGCGATTTCAGGGCAAACATTTGACATCAATGATTTTCCCGAGATCGCACAGCCTGCTACGGGCGGCATTGCAGATGCCGCAGGAGGACTCGCAACCGGTCCGAATGCAGGCTCGCCGATCTATAAACTGGTTTTCCTCGATTCTGTTGGAAACGAAAGTAATCCTTCTACTGAATTCACAGCCACCGCAGCAGGTGGTACTTCGATCGACTTCTCTTCACTACCAACGGGAGCGGGAGCGTTTACAGCGGGAAGGCGTCTCTATCGTCAGGAGGATGCCGGCACAACTTTCTATCAAGTAGACGAAGTCCTCGATAACCTACCAGGCTCGACACTCACGGACAGCACCAACGAAGTCAACTTAGCGAGCGGAGGTCCCTCGACAGCGTTGGTCGAAGATTTGATCCCGCCGGGCGGCTATAGCTACTACGTAAGCTTCTACGACTCGAACAGCCAAGTTGAAACTCGCCCCACAGCGCGCATTGGCACACGGTCGATCTCTGCTCCGGGTGGACGTGTTCGCATTGACTTATCCGACTTGGAAACGCCGACGCACCCCGACTTCACTTTCGATGAGATTCGAATCTACCGCAATTTATCCAACAGCGGCTCCGACTTCCGGCGCATTCATTCGACCCCAATCGCAGCGTCGGCTGGCAGCTTTGTCGATCAAGCCAGCGATGCCACACTCAGCGGTCAGCCGGTGGTCGACTTTAACGGCCCCGAGTCGATCGAGGATACCGCGTTAGTCGATCTCGTTGTACGTGTAGGCGAAACCTATGTCGATAGTTTCTTTCAAGTTGGCAATCTGACTTTTCAGGCAGAGAAAGATGGCGTTGACCTAGCCCCGAAAACACTTGCGATCGACGCGAGCACTAACGTCCTCGATCTCATGACATTTATGCGTGAAGCCCTTGGCATCGATACGCAGTCAAGCGATCCCGACAACTCTTTTCCGACGGCCGGAAGTGTGAGTCTTGTTGATGGCCAGATCGTCATCACCAGCAATCTAGGTATTGAAAATGCAATTCAAGTCCCATTGACAGCCTTCCAAATGGAACCCGCAAATGGAAACTCTACCGCGACACTTCCAATTTCATTCGGCGAAACACAACAAGCCGATGGTCCTGGTACCTCAACCGAGATGGTTGTATACGACTCATTGGGCCTGCCACTGAATGTGCGCATCACAACTGTACTCGAGGCAAAAAACCCAAACGAGACCGTCTATCGTTGGTATGCCACGAGTGGAGAGAATGAACCCTTTAGCGGTGTCGATACCGTCATTGGTGACGGACTCTTGCGATTTGATAGTCAGGGAGATTTGATTCCAGGGGATCTTCGTCGAATTAGTATCGAGCGAAATATCACCGCCTCGGAATCGCCTCTCGAAGTCGAACTCGACTTTAGCCAAATCAAGGCCTTGGGAGAAACCGACGCTCAAGGAGACCCGATCAGCTCGCTTAACCTCGCGAGCCAAGATGGGTTTCCACCCGGCGTGTTGACCGACTTTATCATTACCAACGATGGTACTATTCAAGGCCAATTTAGTAACGGTACGCAGCGCACCGTCGGCCAAATTGTGCTGGCCCGTTTTGCTAATGCTGGCGGTTTGCAGCAAGTGGGCGATAGTTTGTTTAACGTCGGCGTTAACTCCGGCGTGGCAATCAAGGGCGTCCCTGGTGCCGATGGCATTGGCACACTCACCGCCGGTGCAGTCGAGCTATCGAACACCGACATCGGGCAGAATCTCATTGAGCTAATTCTAGCGTCGACCCAGTATCGTGGTGGTGCGAGGGTAATTACTGCAACGCAAGAATTGCTTGACGAATTGCTGGCTTTGAGTAGGTAGGAAAGGCGGCCGGGCAAAGGTCGATAGCTAACGGCTATTGATAAGCTACGCTTATAGAAGCGAGTTCCCCCCACAGTCTCTTACCAAAGGGCAAAAAATGATCAAACTCACGCGGCTCGATGGCGAGGCTTTTATCCTCAATGCCGACTTGATTAAGTATGTCGAACAGCGGCCGGATACGTTTATTACCTTGACCTTGGGCGATCGCATTGTTGTTGGCGAAACGCCTGACGAGGTGTTACAAAAGACCATCGATTACCAACGCAATAAGCGGCTCGTTCCAGAGGTGGGAGTGCAATAGGATGACAGGCTGTACCGGTTGTGACCGTTGTAGGTCGGGATTCTCGGCAGAGGTTGACGCAATTAATCATCATCGGCGGCGAGGCAAAGCTATGTTTGTGCAGGCCTATCGATAGTAGGCGGGGATAGTTAAGTAATAAAAACCTGTTCCCTTGCCACTCCTTTCAAGGAAGGAGGGGGTGATGATTTAACTCAGAACATTCTCAGCGACTTGATTGACTGACCGATGGATATCGCTACTGTATTTGGTGTCATTCTGGCCTTGGGTCTGATCCTTGGCGCTATCATCATTGGTGGTGGTAGCCTGTTGTCGTTTGTCGACTACCCGTCGTTGATGGTGGTGATCGGTGGTGCGATCGCGGCGGGGTTGATTTCGTTTCCGATAAAAAACTTCCTCGGCGTCTTTAGCGTCACGATGAAAGTTGTTTTGAATAAGGGCGATTCGCTGCCTAAGTTAATCGAAGAGCTGGTTAGCTTGGCCGAGACCGCCCGACGCGATGGTTTGCTGGCCCTCGAAGGCCGGCTGGGCGATATCGAAAATACATTTGTTGTGCTCGGAATCCAAATGGCCGTCGACGGCACACGTCCCGAGGTGATGGAAGACATCATGCGGACCGAGTTGGATGCGGTGGCCACACGTCACCGCGATGGCAAGGCACTGCACGACTGCATGGGCCGCTTTGCCCCGGCATTTGGCATGATCGGCACATTGATGGGTCTGGTCATCATGCTCGGCGACATGAGCGATCCATCGAAAATTGGTGCGGGTATGGCAGTGGCGTTGTTGACGACGATGTACGGTGCAATCGCCTCGAATGTGGTCTTCCTCCCTTTCGCCGAAAAACTGGGCTTCATCAACAAACAAGAGCTACTCGTAATGGAAATCGTCATCCGCGGCATCATGGCGATCCAGTCGGGGGAAAACCCTCGAGTGATCGAGCAAAAATTGAATACCTTTATTCCACCGAAACTTCGAGCCTCGAAGGAGGCAGCGTAAGGGAGTTGCGAGTTTCGAGTCGCGAGTTACGAGTGGATGCTTGATAGGATCTTTCTCGAACTCGCAACTCGTAACTTGCAGCTCGCAACTAACTCATGGCCATTGAAGAAGAACCAGAACCTGGGATACCCGAATGGGTGGTTACGTTCGGCGACATGATGTCGTTGCTCTTGACCTTCTTCATCATGCTAGTATCGATGAGCGAAATGAAGCAGGACGAGAAATTTCAGGCTGTGGCAGAAGCGTTACGTGAGCAGATGGGACACGACATGTCGGCGATGACGTTGGTGCCGGGTAGCTTTCGACCGCGGAACTCAAAGATGGAATGGAATGCCAGCCAAGGCCGTGCTAAGAAAAAAGGCCTCAATAACGGTGGGCAAGAAAACAAAGCGGTGACGGGAGAAAACGAAAAAGTGCAGGTCGTCCGACCGGGGGAAGATTCCTCGATAGGCGGGCAAATTCATTTTGGTGAATTCGCCGTCGAATTGACCGAAGAAAATAAACGCGATTTGATCCGCATCATCGAGCAAATCAATGGAAAACCACAGAAAATAGAAATACGAGGGCATACCACTCGCAGACCGGTCGACCCCAAGAGCGGCTATCGCGATCTATGGGATTTGGCCGAAGCGCGTGCTCGAAGCACGATGAAATTTATGGTCACGCAAGGCATTGACCCCAGCCGTATCCGTTTGGGCAACGCCGGAGCCGAAGAGCCACTTTACAACGGTGTTGACCCCGAACGCCTGAAGAAAAATTCGAGGGTGCAAATTTTGATGTGGGACGAAAAAGTTAGTGAGCTAGGTGGCACAGAATAGGGGTTAGGAGTAGAGGAGCAAGAAACTTAGAAACGCAATCTTCTCAATCCCTGGCCCTTCAAACAAGAGGATCTCAGTTGTGGCAGACGAAAAAGAGTCCGAATCAACCGGCAAAAAGGCCAACAAAGGCCCAGGTCTCATGACGCTGATCAAGGCAGTTGCCTTTGTGTCGGTGATTGTTCTGCTGCAAATTGCCGCCGCTTCGATGATCCTCCCTTCCGCTGAAGAGACTGCCACGATTGCCAGCGAACTGGCCACAACAAATTTGAACGAGGACGATAGCACAAAGTCCGACGACGACTCTGCTAGCAAAGCAGAGAACCCTCTGTTTGCCGATGGAGAAATGATCGAAGTGGCTCTGGGGAATTTCCACAGTCTGAGTCACAACCCGAAGGCCGGCAGCCGGATCAATATCGACTTTGAGTTGTTTGCCACAGTCCAAGAAGACGAGCATAACGAGTTTGTCGATCTTTTTGCAGCCAATGAACATCGTATCCGCGAGCAGGTGCAAGTTACGATCAGAGGGGCTGACTTGAGCGACTTTACCGACCCGACGTTGGGCTTGATCAAACGCCGGATATTGGAGAAGATCAACCGCGCTTTGGGCAAGCCGCTACTGCACGAAGCGATATTTAGCAAGTTCTCATTCGAAGAACGATGAGAAGGT
>JAJDEE010000201.1 GCA_029259975.1 Planctomycetota bacterium | reverse complement strand
CGCGGCGACATTGGCGAATCCATACGGCTGGGAATTGCATCGTTGGTTGGTGATGTCGCTTGGTCAGACGCGTCCCGAAATCACCGAATGGGCGCCGCCGAAAATGTCGGACCCGATCTACTGGCAGTGGATTAGCTTGCTGGCGGTGGCTGTGATTAGTTTGTGGATGACGCGTCGACGGCGCGATTGGGTTCAAATTGGGATTTTGGCAATCGTTGCTTGGCAGTCGGCCTTGCATCTGCGTCATATTGCGTTTTTAGCGTTATTATGTGGCTTTTGGCTGCCCGTACCTCTGCAATCAGCATTGTCGCGATTGCGTCCCTCCGATGGCTCTAAGCTACCGGTGATGACGCTGTCGCCGTGGCTACGGCGTATGACTGTCGGCGCACTATTGGTTTCGATTGGCCTGCAGAGCTTTGCGTTACGGCGCCAGTTCAGCGATTTTCCTGTCGAGCGAAATCACTACCCTGTCGATGCGTTACAGTTCATGGCCGATCGCGGTTTGGAGGGTAAGCTCGTTGTTACGTTTAACTGGGCACAATACGCGATTGCAGCGCTCTCGCCCGATGTACAAGTCGCCTTTGACGGCCGCTTCCGCACCTGTTATCCACAAGAAGTGGTCGACATGCACTTCGACTTTCTGTTAGGCGAATTCGGTGGCAAGCGTAGCCGCAGTCCCGAATCAGGGCCAATCGATGGAACGCGCGTGCTGCGATACGGCTCGCCCGACTTGGTGCTAGTGGATCGCCGATACGAGCATCCTGTGGCGATTATGAAAGCCGAATCGACCTGCGACAACGCCGAGTGGACGTTGCTTTACTGCGATCGTGTGGCCGAGCTTTGGGGACATCGCGATCGCTACGACGATCCGTCGCACGTCGATTATATGCCGCTGACAACGCGTGTGCTGGATGCCAGCCCACACGAGGGAGACTTGCAATGGCCAGCTTTGCCCGTACGCGGGCGTCTTGCAACTGAGAAATTGGCGGAGCAAGCTCTGTCGCAAAACAAACATGGTATAGGAATTTGATATGTCTACGCTGATAGAAGCTAAAAAAAAATCGACCTTGCCGAGCCAACCGCCGCTCGCTCCAACGGTTGATCAGACCCTTCTAAAACGTCTCGAAGCGACGATCGCTGCTGCCGAAGATGCGGTATCGGTCGGCTTGGAGATCGGCAACGAGCCAACCCAGCAAGACGAAAAGAAGACAGCGTTAGCGGTTTCGATCGTCATACCGGTCTACAACGAGCGCGACACGATCGCCGAGATTGTTCGTCGAGTGCAAGCGGTTGGCATCCATCAAGAAATCGTTATCGTCGATGATTATAGTCTGGACGGTACGCGTGAGGTACTACTCGAACTGGCCCAACAACCTGACATTCGCGTGCTGATGCACGGCTACAATCGAGGCAAAGGCGCGGCGCTACGCTCAGCCTTTGCCGAAGTCGAAGGCGACGTGGTGATGATTCAGGACGCCGATCTGGAGTACGATCCTCAAGAGTTCCCCAAGTTGTTGGCTCCAATCGAGCGCGGCGAAACCGATGTTGTCTACGGCTCGCGTTTTTTGGAAAACGCTTATCAAGATCCTTCGAGGCTGCATCGCTTCGGCAATTGGCTGCTGACAGCGTTGTCGAACCGCCTGACAGGCCAGCGCCTGACCGATATGGAAACTTGCTACAAAGTCTTCCGCAGCGAAGTCCTGCAAGAGATCAACTTTCAGCAAAACCGCTTTGGCTTCGAACCTGAAATCACCGCCAAGCTGTCACGCCTGGGTAAACAGATCGTCGAGGTGCCGATCAGCTACGATTGCCGAGGCTATGACGAAGGCAAGAAGATTGGCATCCGTGACGGATTGAATGCGATCTGGTGCATTTTGCGCTACAATTGGGGAAAGTAGTTTCGAGTTTTTACTTACGCCTCGAAACTCGCAACTCAATCCTTCATAAACTTCGCATTCACCGTGGTATCTGGCGGACCGTAATCATAGATGCGATACTGCTTCGTGATTTTTGCGCCGCCTTTTTTGAGTGTCTTGTACGAGAGGTCGTTGCTCTCCAGCACCCAAGAAAATTCTGCTTCCTGAATACCCCACTCCAAGATATCCGGGACAAGCCGAGCGATCAGCGCGATGCCGATGCCCCAGCTTTGGTACTCTGGCAATACATTGGCACTGATAAACCGCATGCGTTTGATCGCTTTGCGATTGCAAAGCAGTTTGAGGAATCCGAAAGGCAGCAAACGGCCATCCATTTCCTTGATGCGAGAGTTGAAATCTAGCATGCCGAACATTGTGCCGATCGGCTTGCCGTCGATCTCAGCCATCGTGGTTAGCTCGGGCACAAGCATCTGCTCCAAGCCGGCAGCCTGTTTTTTCACTTCACTGGTAGACATGGGAACAAATCCCCAAGTCGATACGAGCGAGCGATTGTAGATATCCAAAAAAGTAGCAATCTCTTCGTCAAATCGTTTGACGTTAAACGGTCGGCAAACCACATTAAACCGTTCCGAAATACTATGACTGAGCGAGTCGAGTCGCCGTGAGATACCGTCGAGAACGCTGACATGTCCCCAAAAGGCGAAAAGATTCTGCGCCTTGCGAAAACCATACTGTGTGATCAAACGATCGTAGTACGGTTTATTGTAAGGCATCATAAACCATGGCGGCTCGTCAAAGCCATCCACAAGCAATCCGCATTCGTAGTTGAGCGAGGGGTTTACAGGCCCACGGATTGCTTCGATACCTCGTTCGGAGAACCACGACCGCGCCGCATCGAATAGGGCACCCGAAACCTCATCGTCCTCGACCGATTCGAAGAATCCAAAGAAGCCGCGCTGCTCGTCGTACTGACGATTGTGGGCGTGGTTCACCAGTGCTGCGATTCGTCCACACGGCTGACCATCGCGCAAGGCGACGAAGGTCTGGATTTCGGCATCGTCGAAAAACGGGTGTCGCCGGTAGTTGAGTAACTCTTTTTGCACGATTCGAAGCGGCGGTACCCAGTTGGGGTCGCCGCGGTACAAGTCCCACGGTAGGTTGAAAAAGAGCTTCCGCTCGCGTCGCGTCGCGACAGCTACTATTTCTAGATGAGACATGGTCCGGTATTGCAGTTGTGGAGAGACGTTATGGGGAAAGAGTACTGTAATCGGCAATATGAGCAATGGTCAAGCAACGAAAACACCCTATGAGCAAGTCACGATGACCAATGAAGGGCGACTCTCAGACAGAAAATGGGGCGTCGGGGCTTGCTCATTGCAAGTGAACCGCAAAGTCCTTTCTAACGGCTCTGTTAGCTATAAAAAGATCAAGGAACCACGACGACACGGCGGACACAACGAGGTTTTTTGCGTCGTGCCCGTCGTGTCGTCGTGGTTCAATTTTATGGTTCCGTCTCGATCACGTAATTTCCTTGGCTTTGCAGTTTGCCTGCTTGCTCGTCGGTCATCCAACTTCTGCGACTGCATCCCGTGCCAGGTTTCCGTCGCTTTCCCGTTTCGCTGGTGCATGTCGCCGAGTTGTGCGACGCGATGATCCGCATCGCCGAGCGCGGCACTCGCATTGTCTCCACAAACCTCGCCGATGCCACTTATCACGTCGCCGCCGAGCGAACAATCGCCTACCGCGAACTCGGCAAGCTAGCCGCCCAGACGCTCGGCTGCACGGGTATCTCGCTGCTCTCCCTTTCACTAGGGGCGCTAGCCGAGTTAGACTATACAGTTGATCCACTAAGCAGGAAGAAACTGAAATGGTCGAACGTCCCACACTCCACCCCGAACAACTCGAAGTCTCGACACTCGGCCCCTGCCGACACAAGTCGCCGCTAGCGCGCTCCTTGCAAATCGGCGAGGGGGTTGGCACCTTCGTGCCTGATGATATGCGTGTGCTTTACGAGCCACGGTTTCGACTGGGCGAAAAAATCAACATGCTCTCGTTTCAGCGTGCCGGGGCGCGCGAAGATCTGTTCTTTGACCCGGCGAAAACGCGGGCAGCGATTGTTACTTGTGGAGGGCTTTGTCCAGGGATCAACAATGTCATTCGCAGTTTGGTCATGGAACTGATCTACAATTACGGCGTGCCAAATGTCCTGGGGATTCGCTACGGCTTTCAGGGATTAAATGCTGCGGAGGGACGCTCGCCAATCGAGCTGACGAACGAGCGGGTCGAAAGCATCCATCATCAGGGCGGCACGATTCTTGGCTCGTCGCGAGGTCATCAAGATCCGCAAACAACGGTTGATTTTCTCATTGAACAGAACATCAATATACTGTTCTGCATTGGAGGCGACGGCACGCAGCGCGGGACGCATAAAATAGCCGCTGAGATCTCGCGTCGAAAGCTTCCGATCTCGACCGTCGGTATCCCTAAAACCATTGATAACGATATCAAGTTTTGTTTCCGCACGTTTGGCTTTTATTCGGCTGTTGCTGAGGCCGAAAAGGTGATCGATCGTGCCCATGTCGAGGCCAAAGGCGAACTCAACGGCATCGGACTGGTGAAATTGATGGGGCGACAGGCTGGTTTTATTACGGCCGCAGCAACGCTTGCCAGCGGCGAAGCAAACTTTACGTTGATTCCTGAGGTGCCCTTCGAGTTGGAAGGTCCTAACGGTTTTCTGTCAGCGCTCCAGCGCCGATTGGCAGCCCGCGAGCACGCAGTCGTTGTGGTTGCCGAAGGGGCAGGACAGCACCTGCTCTCCGACCATCCTGACGAGTGCGACGCCTCTGGCAACCGCAAGCTTGCCGACATCGGTTTGTTTCTCGAACGAAAGATCGTCGAACATTTTG
>JAJDEE010000021.1 GCA_029259975.1 Planctomycetota bacterium | reverse complement strand
GAGTCCTCCTACTGCAAATCTGTGCGTCCTGATTGATCGGGCCGTTAGGACTTTGCCTCGCTGATTGCCCCCCGATAACGTTTCTGTTGATCCTTAAGCGGCAAGTAGTTCACGCTGCTAAACCTACCAGCGCTGGGTCGTCCGAAGGGACTGAGCGAAAACGCACGGTTAACTCGGAACACTTCGCACAGTAGACATCAAACTCCGTGCGTCGTTCTATCGACACCACGGGCCTAGTGCTTAGACGAGCATTTTGCGTGCCAATGTGAGCTGTCAAGCATGAAGAAAAGTCTGAATCAGAGACCGCGAGATCAGACCAGGGCGTCGAAGACGCGTACTTGGGACCAACAGTCGTTCAGCTCAGCGAGAAATTGCTGGTGGCTATCCGACACCTGGTATTTTTCGTGATCAGCCTCACAGGCAAAGACCAAAACCAACGCGACATCGAACTCCTGATCGTTCACAGGGCGATCACAATTGGTTGCGCGGCTGCCGGCGCTAAAGTGGACCGTGCCAGGATGGCCGCTCAGGTAATGCTGACAGGCTGCTATCAGGCGGTCGCGGGTTTCGGCCGTATTCTCTTTGAGAGTGAAGTACACGCTGTGCGAAAATACTTGTTGCTCGGTTGCTGCCATCGACTTTAGACCTGCTAAGATTTCTCGTTGGTTCCATTATTTCGTACGGCACGGCTTGTCGCTACATCGGTCGTTACATCAAGCCCTCCCCTGCCGCCAGGAATCTCAACGGAATTAACCGAAGGACCAATGAGCGTTTCAATTTCGTCGGTGTCGAGTATCTCTTTTTCCAACAGGGCTTCAGCAACAGCTTTAAGCTTGTCTCGGTTTTCGGTCAGAATTCGCTGTGCTCGATCGGCGGCAGAGTGCAGTATTTTGGCGATCTCTTCGTCAATCACCTGGGCTGTACGTTCGCTGAAAATACGATGTTCATGGGCCATTTCTCGACCGAGAAATGGCTGCTCCTCGTCATGGCCGTAGGCGACCGGGCCGAGACGTTCGCTCATACCCCAGCGGGTAACCATGCGTCGAGCCAGTGCTGTTGCGCGTTTCAAATCGTTTTCGGCGCCAGCGCTGAATTCGTCGAATTGCATCTTTTCGGCAGTGCGTCCGCCCAGAGCCATCGTCAACTGGGCCAACATATCGCGTTGACCAAGGTTGTAGCGGTCTTCTTCGGGCACGAGTTGCGTGACTCCCAAAGCCCTTCCACGCGGAACGATCGTTACCTTGTGGACAAGATCGCTGCCGGGTACAAGCCAAGCAAGAACTGCGTGGCCCGCTTCATGGTAGGCGGTAATCTCTTTCTCGTGGTCCGAAAGCACTTCTTCGCGTTTGGCTCCCATGAGTACCTTGTCGCGGGCGTACTCGAAGTCCTCCATCTCGACCTTGTCTTTGTCCTGTCGGGTGGCCCAGAGTGCGGCTTCGTTGACCAAGTTACGAATATCTGCGCCTGTCAAACCTACGGTGGCACGAGCCAATTTCACAAAGTCAACATCTTCTGTAATCGGAACTTTCATGCTGTGCAGCTCGAAGAGCGCTTGGCGTCCTTCGATCGTCGGGCGATCGACCATGATGTGGCGGTCGAAACGTCCAGGACGCAGCAGTGCCGGATCAAGCACGTCGGGGCGATTCGTGGCTGCCAAGACAATCACTGTCGAAGTGGGACTAAAGCCATCCATCTCGCTTAAAATCTGGTTCAGCGTCTGTTCGCGCTCGTCATGCCCACCGCCTAAACCGGCACCTCGTTGCCGGCCGACTGCGTCGATTTCATCAATAAACAGAATCGCAGGAGCATTGTCTTGAGCTGTCTTAAACATATCCCGCACCCGCCCCGCACCCACGCCGACAAACAGCTGGATGAACTCGGACCCGTTGATCGAAAAAAATGGCACACCTGCTTCGCCAGCAACCGCACGGGCGAGTAATGTCTTGCCTGTCCCAGGTGGCCCCATCAGCAAGACCCCTTTCGGAATCTCGGCGCCTAGGCGATGAAATTTCTCGGCATCTTTCAGAAAGAGGACGATCTCTTCCAAGTCCTTCTTCACACCGCTTAGGCCAGCGACGTCGTCGAAAGTGACGGGTTGATCCTCGCTGTCGTACCGGCGTGCAGGACTTTTGGTCACGTTGCCCAACATGCCGCCTCCCATCATCTGGTCACGCGTGCGGCGAAGCATCGTCCAGACGAATAGCACGATGAGTACCAAACCGGCCAACGAGGCGAAAAAAAATAGGTCGTCGTACGCGGCCGGATCCTCGGCTTTAATCTCGACGCCGTTGGCCTCGAGATTTTGTAGCCACTCCTCGCCGGCTTGCAAGGGCAATGTACACAAAAAACGCTTGATGGGTTTGATTTCGGCCTCGCGCTGGGCCTCGGTCGTACTTGTGGTGACCGGCTGGACTGGCTCTTTGAACTCGCCGACTAGTTGCCGACCGCTGATAGTCACCTTCGCAATGTTGCCAGCCTCAAGTTCTTGCTGAAGCTGGCTGTAGGAAACTATGTCATTGGTCGCCCACGCCGAGACGAGAAACAACATCGACAGAAAACCAAGCAGCAGCAGGACAAACCACTGCAGCGGATTCCCTCGCTTTGGCGCATGCTCCTCAGAGGGTGTCGTCGAAGATTTTTTCGGGGGTTTAGATTGCTTATCCTGATCGGTCATTCGACATTAAACCGTTTGAATTTTCCAACAATCTTTCCATCCTTAAACGTGGCTTCAGCAGTTTTTTTGCCGTTGTTGTTCCATTCAACCATTGGACCATCCACTTTGCCATCCTTAAAAGTGATGGACTGACGTTTCTGGCCATTCTCAAAAAAAGTGGTGCGTTCTCCAACAGGCTGTCCGTTTTCATAGCTTAGTTCGAATTTTGGCTGTACGCCGTCTGCGTAGAAGGTTGTCCACTTGCCATGGCGTTTGCCCTTACGGTAGCTCTTTTTCGCTATGCGAGTCCCTTCCTGGTCGTACTCCTCCCATTGGCCATCGGGTTTGCCATTATTATAAGTAACTTTTTTTCTAAGTTGGCCATTTGGAAACCAGTAGCTCCAATTGCCTTCGAAAACCCCCATCTTGTTGGTGCCTTCGACATACTTTTGGCCGTTGCGGTAGTACTCTATGTACTTTCCATCGCTAATAATTCGATCGTCAGAAAGCTGGACGACATCGTGTTCAAATCGCAAGGCCCCATCTTCGTAGTTCTTTTTCGCAGTGTTACGGCGAGTAACTCGAGCAGCTGGTTCAGGCTCAGGTTCTTCGAGATAGATAGGAGCCGTCGAAGATTCGGTCTCCTGGGAAAAAACAGGAGCAATTCCGCATGAAAAACTCAGCACTAAGAAAGATGACGATAACAGTTTCATGAAAAACATATCAAAGACTTCTCCGCCATTGCGTTCTGGAACCCCAACCAGCGGGGAAACCTCTAGTATGCCACAGGCAGGGCAATCAACCAACCGTTGAGCCTGCAGATACCGCGAGATATCTCACACAAATCCGATTTACTCGGTGTTGAATATCCGGAATCCCGCGATTTTTCCGCCTAAGTCAGGCCTCTTATGCTCGCCAGCCATCGGGGAGGCTAGCATTCTTCTCCACAACAAGGATGCCCTCGTGGATCGCACAGATCTCTCCGATGTTACCCTCGTCGGTCTGGTCGTGGTTAACCACTTGTGCTCCAGATCCGATGCGACAGTTCTTGTCGACAATCGCTCCTTGGATCCTGCTCCCCGCGCCGATACCGATCGGAGGTAAGCTCGCCGGACGATTCTCCGTGCTTTCGTAGTAGTCTGCCCCCATGATGATCGAGTTGCGTATCGTCACATCGCGACCAATTTGACAGCGCAGGCCGATCACGCTGTTTTCGATTCGTGTCCCCGGCTCGATAATACAACCGTCAGCAATCAGGCTACGCTCGATCATCGCGCCATCGACCCTGGTCGGCGGCAAGAAACGAGGACGCGAATAAATCGGCGATGTTGATGTGGCAAACTCAAAGGGCGCTGTCTCTTGTGCGAGCTGCAAATTCGCGTCGAAGTACGAGCCAATGGTTCCAATATCTTCCCAATAACCATCAAACAAATGGACCTGCACGCGATGCTCATCGATCAGGGCCGGAAAAACCTGCTTGCCGAAATCGGTGTGGTCTGCATTCTCCAACGCGTCGACCAACATCTTACGATTGAACAGATAAATGCCCATACTTGCCAAGCAACTGCGGCCATCGCTCACGATGCCATGGGCGTCAATCCAGGCGGGATCCATCCGCACGGTTTCCAGTTCTTCGTCAGTCTGTGGTTTCTCTTTAAACCCATAAACGCGTCCCGTGTCGTCGACTTGCATAATGCCGAGTGCCGAAGCTTCGCGATCGTAGACCGGCTTGGCGGCAATGGTCACTTCGGCACCCGACTCTTGATGCGTCTTGAGCATCTTCCGAAAATCCATTCGGTAGAGCTGATCGCCCGAGAGAATCACCACGTAGTCTGTGTTAGCTTGGGTGAGATAACGCAAATTCTTTCGTACCGCATCGGCTGTCCCCTGATACCAATCGGTCCCCTCAACCATCGTCTGCTGGGCCGCCAAAATCTCGACAAAGCCACCACTAAAGTTGTCGAAGCGATAAGTGCCACGAATATGGCTATGCAGACTAACCGAGAGAAACTGGGTCAGCACATAAATGCGTTTCATGCCGCTATTGATGCAATTCGACAGCGGAATATCGATCAGCCGATACTTGCCTGCCAACGGTACCGCTGGTTTCGAGCGATACTTGGTCAGCGGCATCAGTCGCGACCCCTGCCCACCGCCTAATACAACCGCAGCAACATTTTTCATAGAGAAGATCCTTTTTTGTACTACGAATCATTCAAATGCCACGAATGACTAATGGCTGCCAAATTGAATTCGTGTTAATCGTGCCATTCGTGGTTCTTATCCCTTCACCACAAAGTTTACCAGACGTCCAGGCACAACAATAGTTTTAATTAAGTCCTTGCCAGCCAAAAGTTCTTTGACTTTTTCGTCTCCGAGAGCAAGCTCTTCGATTTGTGTTTTGTCGGCATCGGCGGGCACGGTGATTTTCGTTCTCAGCTTGCCTTTGATCTGTACGGGGATTTCCAGTTCGCTTTCGACCAATAGCGACTCGTCGTAAACGGGCCATGGCTCGTAGGCGAGAGTTTTGTCATGCCCCAGCACTTGCCATAATTCCTCGGCGATGTGCGGCGAAAAGGGCGAAAGCAGCAGCACGAACTGCTCCATCGTCGCTCTCGGTCGTTGCGTTTGTTTGGTGAAAAAGTTGGTGAATTCCATCATGCGGGCAATCGCGGTGTTGAATGATAGCTTGGCGATGTCGGTCGTGACAGCCTTGATGGTTTTGTGCAACACGCGGTTTTGCTCATCCGAGGGTAGTTCGTCGATGACGACGGCGCTAAGTTTTAGTTCATCCGATTGATCGTCTACGATCATCCGCCACGCACGATTCAAAAATCCAAACACACCGTTCACGCCGTCCATATTCCACGGCTTCATCTGCTCCAGCGGGCCCATGAACATCTCGTACAGTCGCAGCGCATCGGCACCGTACTCACTCACTACAGTGTCGGGATTGATGACATTTCCCCGGCTCTTCGACATTTTTTCGTTGTTCTCGCCCAGGATCATCCCCTGGTTGACAAGCTTTTGGAATGGCTCCAGTGTGCTCACTACACCACGATCGAAGAGTACTTTGTGCCAAAAACGTGCATAAAGCAAATGCAACACGGCATGCTCCGCGCCGCCGATATAAAGATCGACCGGCATCCAAGCTTTTTCAAGTTCTGGGTCGATTGGCGCCTTCGTGTTTGTTGGATCAAGAAATCGCAAATAATACCAACACGAACCCGCCCACTGCGGCATGGTGTTTGTCTCGCGTTTGTAACGCACGCCGTCGCCTTGTCCCTCGAAGGATACAGCCGGATACAGCCATTCGTCTGGCGCCTTGTCGAGCGGCGGCTCGGGCCGACCGTGCGGCTTAAAGTCTTCGAGGTGTGGCAGGTCGACCGGCAGCTGATCTTCGGACACCGCGCGGACGACGCCCGTTTTGTTGCCGTCGTCGTCGATTTCGTGGAGGATCGGAAACGGCTCGCCCCAGAAACGCTGCCGCGAAAATAGCCAGTCGCGAAGTTTGTAGTTGACGGCTTCGTGACCCAAGCCGCGAGTGGCGAGCCATTCGGTGATTTTTTCTTTGAATTCGGCGGTTGGCAGGCCATCGAATTCGCCAGAATTCACAGCGGTCCCATGGTCACTGAAAACCTCTTCTCCTGCCAAAATCCGCTCAGCCCCGTCGCTTGCGGCTTCGCTCGGAGCAACAACACACATGATCGGGATGTTAAACTGCTTCGCAAACTCAAAGTCGCGCTCATCATGCGCCGGCACCGCCATGATTGCCCCAGTGCCGTAGCTAATCAGCACGTAATCGGCGATCCAAATCGGAATTTGCTCGTTATTCACCGGATTGGTGGCAAAGCTACCGGTAAACACGCCGGTTTTTTCTTTGGCAAGCTCCGTACGGTCGAGATCGCTTTTGAGTGAAGCTTGCTTGCAGTATTTCTTTACCGCGTCGGCGTTCTCAGGGGTCGTCAATTTTTCGACGCAGGAATGCTCGGGGGCGATCACCATGTACGTCGCTCCAAATAGTGTGTCGGGACGCGTAGTGTAAACGCGA
>JAJDEE010000003.1 GCA_029259975.1 Planctomycetota bacterium | reverse complement strand
CCAAATCGAAGTTGCCAATGCCGCGAAGCACACGGCCACCCTGCGGTTGACTGGCCAAGCTCCGCACTGCAGGCGAATGCTTGTTAATCTCTCCTTTGTCGATTTGCCCCTTGTCGATTTGATAGGCGAACCATGCAGCTTGCAGACCGTAATCGTCGGTCACTTGCCCAGCAAACGGAATTTTGGCTTGCGGTGTGATTGCCGACCCAATTCCGCGCAGTTGGACCGACACCTCGGGTGGCTGATCTGGCAAAACGGAGAGCATGACTCGATACGGCTCACGATTTTCAACGCCATCTTGATCGAGCATCGTAACGAGCAGCACGCGATCGACTTGCTCAAAGGTAACAGGGAAACTTACCTGATGACTATTTTCAGCATCGGGCTGCGTTGGCAAATTGGTTTGCAGTGCCGGATCGCGAACTCGTACGGATTGCAGCGGTTTATTCGCCTCAATTCGGCAAAGAGCATGAGTACCCTCGGGTAGTTCGATCCGACCGCTAACGGGGATTGTTTGAGGTGTGCGGCCGAGGTAGTGAGGAAATTCGCATTCCAGCACCATCCGAAAAATTTGCGGGCGTTCGACGACATGTAGCTCAAAGCCTCGCAAGCGAGCATCTCCACCAACGATATCAAATTTCAAGTCGGTGGACACTTTTTTGAATTGGTAGCGGTACAGCTGCCCCTCGTCGCGTCCGGAAATGGCGGCCCCGATTCGAATCATTGCATCACGCGCGCGGCGTCCGTCAGCCAAGCGGTAATGAATTTCAACTCGCTCAGGAGCGATATGTCCGTCGCGAATCGAAGCGTAGACTTCGAGTTCCAAATCGTCGTCTCTTGCGACTTTGACGGCGCGCAGCCCCTCGGATTTGGAAAAACCAACTACGCTCAGCTCGACTTGGCGAGGCCAAGGCTGGTTGCTGAGTTGCATTCGCTGAACCCAGAACCCAAAAGCGTCCTTTTGCAGCGTAGCAAACGCGCTAATCGTCAACACAAGTGCCAGTGCCAGACCAGATTTCCACAATAGCGGCCGGAACTGAAAAATCTGGCGTAGTGGAAGACCACGCAGTGCGGCCGACGCTATCTGGCTCGTGTTTTGCAATAGCCGTTCATGGTCCAGCGGCGTGGTGTTGCTGACCGGCGCGGTACGTCGTTGATTGGCTGCTTCCACCGTTGTGATCACGCTTTGATTCAGGTCAGGGAAATTTCTTTCCAACAGCAACGCAATGTTCGTGTTCGACAACCTAGCACTGAGCGGCCCCAACAGATAACGAACCGCCACAAAGATCGCCGCCACTGCCGTCAGGCCCCACATTACACAGCGTAGGATAGGAGAAGGCTCAAAGCTCCAATCAATTCCTAGCCCAAACCAAAAGGCTGCACCCAACACCAACACGATCGCCGCCAGTCCATCTAGGCAAACGTACAGTCGCACTAACCAACGCAGCAAACGCACCTTGCGGCCGACGGGCTTGGGCATCCTGAATGGGATTGTGGCGGTGGACATTTCAGGCAAGCCTCATCAATCGACGCAATAGCCATTCCAGGCAAAGGGTGCCGCAGATCACGCCAAGCAAAATGCGGTTGAGCCACTCAGTAAAATCGCGGTCGGGCGCACCCCGCTGAATTCTTGTTTCTGCACGGTTCTCGATCTGCTCGGTAACAGGTCGTAGATTGCGATTGCCTTCTAGGGCAGTCTGTAAGTTGGTGTAGTATTGTCCGCCCGAACGATTTGCAATTGCGGCGAGCAAACTTTCGTTGCGGCGTGTCTGGTCGAATTCCAGATTCGGTGCAATGACTTGCAGGCGGCGAACTAGCTGTTCGTCTAAGGAGTCAGGCACTGGCAGCTCGATGTGATACGAGCCTTCTTGTCGGACGCTGAATTGCCCCACAAAGTTCCCTGGGCGATCGCCATCGGCGACCATCGTTAGGTTTCGTCCGTTGCCATCAGGTGCAATCACGCGGGCGGTTACCTGCTGAGCAACGAGCGGGTCTCGGCTTTCCGAGGACAATTGTGCACGAACTACGACATCGTCACCAATCGAGTAGCGATCACGCTGTACAAGCAGCAGCCCTCGCGAAGACCCACGCAGCAGACGCCCTTGGCTGACATGACGGATGAGCTGCGTGTAAAGCGATTCGAAGTATTCGACGCTCAGACTACGTAGCCGCCATAATTCGCTGCTGCCTAAGTAAAGCACACGACCGGCCCCATAAAAATGTTCGGCTAGGTAGACTGGCAGGTCCACCGACAAACCGGCGTCTGGATCGCTGTAGCGTGCGAGAACACGTGCGCCTGGCTTGGGTCCTTTGACAGCATAGCAGCCAAACACGCCGGCAAATTGCGACCAAAGCGTACGGCTTTCGCTTGCCGAATCGCCTAGCCAGAGAAAGTCGGACTCCTGGCCATCACGCGAAAACTCTAGCGGCCAGGGAGTAGACGAACCGTAGAGGCCGTCGTCGAGGCTTGTGAGTCGGCGCTGAAATTCGACGGGGTACAGCGAGCGAATCGCGATATGTTCGGGGCTTTGCACCCAGCTCGCCGTGTGAATTGGCCCGGCAAACACCACCAGACCGCCAGCCTCTTCGGCGACCCAAGCTTCGAGCATGTCGGCCTGACCAGCGTCGAGCATCGTCCAATCAGGATCGAACGCGACGATACAATCGTAGGCGTAAAGCTCTGCTTTGGTCTCTGGGAAACCGGAGAGCAGTTGATCGGCATCTTGCGAAATTCCTGGTCGAGCAAGTTGCAGCCAAACGTCAACCTGCATGTGGCGGTCGCGGCGCAATTGGTTGCGCAGAAAACGATAATCGCGCGCCGCACCACTAGCGATCAGCAGAACACGCGACTCGGTTTCGACGACTTCGACTTCAACTACGCGATGGTTGTCGGCGGCGAACTGGTCGTCGGGTGGCGCAACGATTCGCACTTCCAACGCCAGACGCCCTACCTCGACAGGCTCGAATTCGTACTTCAGCGAGACGACCTCGCCTTCCTCGCAAAATGTCACACGCTGGCTGCCGATTCGGTCGCCGACTGCCCCAGCAACACCCGCCTCACGAGCATAAAGTTCGACATCGACCGTT
>JAJDEE010000200.1 GCA_029259975.1 Planctomycetota bacterium | reverse complement strand
TAGCCAAGCCCCAGTTCGCTGACGTAGGGGAGGAACGAGGCGCTGGCCATTGCACAAATAAAGGCGCCGGTCATCACCACGCCAAACCAAAAGAACGATCGCGATTCGATGCCGTCATTCTCGTCGAAGCTTTCGACCAGTTGGGTTGCTGCTGCACGTTCGGCAGGGTTTTTGATGCGTTTGATGTCGAACAATTTGGCAGCCAGCCACAGCGTGACGGCGGTGACGACCGTAACGTAGGGGACGCTGTAGAGGAAGAAGTCGACGAAGCTGATGTTGGCCGCCGTGCCGACGATGATGTTCGGCACACTGCTAATTAAGGTCAACAAGCCGCCGATGTTGGTCAGCAAGCCCTCGGTCAGCAAAAAGCCGAGCAGTTTGTCTTTGCGTTCGAGTTTGTCGAGTGAGACAGCTGTCAACGAACCAACAATGACCATCGCTGTGACATTGTTCAGCACCGCAGAAAAAACGACCGTCATAGCGCCGTAGTAGGTTAGTAGCAAGAGCGGGTCGCCCCGCGAAAGCTTCGTAACTTTGATCGCCAGCCATTTGAACAGCCCCGATCGTGAGATGACATCGACGAAGACACTTGAGCCAAGCAAAATAACGATCACGCTCCAGTCGATCGCCGGAATGTAGACCGGCATAGCGATTTCGTGACCGCCTTGGTGGAGTTCGTCGTTGTGAGCTTCTGGATCAGCACTTTCTGCTTCCTCCGCTACAAGGTGGCTGCCAACGACGATTTCTTCGATGGGCAGCAAATGAAAGGCCGAGCCGAGTAACAGGCAGACCACGGCGAAGACGCCAGCGATGACGGACTTTTTGGCATGGATTTTTTCTTCGAAGGCCAAACTCGCGATGAGTCCAACAAGCAACAGAGCAAACAGCAGCCGCACGCCTGTGCTAACAGACGCTTCAGCAAGTATTGGTAGATGTTGTAGGTCCAAGTTTTGGTGAAGCATAAGAATTTTACCCCGAAGGGACTACTGCGGTGTAAAACCCCTTCGGGGTAGCATGGAATAATTCGACTTTTTTACAGCATCAACAACGGCGTTTTTCTTAGCTCCACGGCCAACGGGTAGGCTAAGCCGTGCATGGCAAGCTGGTCGTCGTCTTTGGTGTTCAGGACGAGCAAGTCGACTTGGTGCTCTTCGATCAATCGCAAGTGATCTTTCAGCCGGTGCCCCAGTGTGACCGAGTGTTCGATGGTAATGTCGACGTTGGCTTTATGGAGGACTTCATCGCAAGAAGCTGCGTAGTCGAGTGGGTCTTTCAGCAGTTGCCGCGGTAACTCTGCGGCGACGGTGTCGGTGTCGATCGAGGGGATTTTGGAGATCGCGTCGATCGTGCGCTGGACGGTTTCGTCGTCTTCGACATGCGAAAGGATCAACTTGCCGCCTGGTTGCGTGAGCGCGACCGCGTAGTTGACTAGATGGTGATCACCCGCCAAATGATCGGTAATCGCCATCACCACGTCGGTGTTTTGCATTTGTTCGGCGTAGTCCACCTTCGCTTGGGAATCTAGCTCCTTGGGATTAGGGATCAGCAGCACCGGCACGTCGGTGATTTGCGTCAGCACATCAACCGCGTCGCCCAAGCTGTGCGGCCAGCTCCAAGCGTCGGAGTGCAGATTGCGGTAGGTCACAAGTATTTCTGCTTTTTTCGTGGCAACGATTTCGAGCAACTCGCGCACGTTGCAGGTCGCGTCGATCGACACGTGCTCGAGCTCAATCGGCTTGTCGTCGCGTCCTACGCCGAGAAAACGCGCTAATTTCTCTTGCATCGCCGGGTCGGGCGTGGGCATGTCAGTAATCAACAGGCCGTGATTGAGGTCGATCGGCGCGTATGCGTACGGTGTTCGCGTAGCAGAGCGAAATTCGCTTTCAAACTGATCGAGGTTGGTCATGTGCAGTGGTTGGGTGTAGTGGCTGGATGTAGTGGCTAGGGGTTGGGAGTTCGAGGCTGGGTGAGTAGTATGTAGTCTGGTTGCAATGAAACGCAAGACCATAATGCGTTTTGTGTTACCTATCAAATTTGAATTCAGCAATACCCCAATTCACAGCTTCAATTCACAGCCCCAATTCGCAGTCACTCTCGCCATGCAATTCGTTATCACCGCCGTAGGCCCCGACAACCGTGGTTTGGCCGACCCGATCGTTCACAGTGTTACTGATTTGGGAGCGAGTATCGGCGAGATCCAGATGTTCGACCACGATCAAGAGTCGGTCTTTTCGATGCTCACGCGCATCGAAATCGACGCGGGCAAAGCCGACGATTTGCAAGTAGCCATGCAAGAAATCAGCGGGCGGACAGGGCTGTCGGTTCGGACCTGGTCGCCCAACACGAATGGTCTGCGCCCACGGATTGCGCTGTGCGCGACCTATCGACACGAAACGCCGCGGTCAGTTTTGGAGGCGGTGCAGTCTGGCACGATCAATGCTGAGATCGCTGCGATGATTAGCAATCGCAAAGCGTGTCGTGCGCTGGCCGAGGAGTTTGATGTGCCGTGGTTTGAGATCGGCGATGACTCGGGCAATGCTAATGACGACCGCTTGATCGAAATCTGTGACGAGCAGCGAGTCGACTACATTGTGCTCGCTCGCTACATGCGCATCTTGCCGCCTTCGAGCGTGTGGAAATATGCTGGCGGGCGGATTATCAACTTGCATCATGGATTGTTGCCGAGCTTTCCGGGAATGCGTCCGTACCATGATGCCCACGCCGTACGCATGCTGACCTACGGAGCGACTTGCCACTTTATCGTGCCCGAACTCGACGCGGGCAACCAAACGATCAATCAGTCGACCTTCAGCGTGCCACCGGGCACTTCGCTCGAAGAGATCATTCGCCAGGGACAAGAAGAAAACGAGCCGAAGTGTCTGACTGAGGGCGTGCGGCGCGTGGTGGCGGGCGAGGTGCGATTGCACTTTAATCGTGTTGTTGCGACGTGACGAAAAAATGAACAGGAGGGAACGGAGGGAACGGAGGCAACAGAGAGCACAATTACTCAGCTACATGAAGTTGCTTGATATTCCTTTGGGTCTAATAATTAATTTCAACGTACTCAAGTTGACCGACGGCGTATCAAGATTGATTTTTCCAGGAGCCAACCAGGACTGAAAAGAGTCCCAACTGTCCAGTATTCTTCGTTCTCTCAGTTTCCTCCTG
>JAJDEE010000199.1 GCA_029259975.1 Planctomycetota bacterium | reverse complement strand
TACTCATGGGGCGCTCCTTGGGCGGAGCCGTAACCGTCGCGCTGGCCACCGAACATCCCGTACGCGGGATGATTCTCGACCGCACCTTCTCTTGCCTGACCGACGCTGCAGCCTACAATTTCCCATGGCTACCAGTGCATTGGATCATGCGAAATCGTTTTGCATCGGTCGAGCGGATTGGCAACTATCATGGCCCACTACTGCAACTGCATGGCACAACTGACAAGGTCGTGCCCTTTCACCAAGGCCAACAACTTTTTGATGCATCGCCCAGCAAAAACAAAAAATTCATCCCGATCCACGACTGGGGCCACAACGCCCCATTACCAGACGATATTCTGCCAGCGCTGATTGGCTTTATCGACGCGATTCCTTGCCATACTCCTACACACTAACCATCGTTTCGGGCATTTCTCGCAGAAAAAGATAAACCATCACGGCCAAACCCGTCACGCCGCTGGCCAACATGTCAAAAGCTGCCGACATACCGAGCGTCGCGCTAAGATATACAAACGTCGCTGCTGTTAGCAGCGAAACACCGCACAGGAAATTCGCTGACAGGCTGATCGTATCACCCTGCGAGGGACGCAGCTCGCGCAACTCGTGAAAAAACTGATAGATGACCAGCGCAAAGATGATTGTCGCGAAGAGAGAATACTCAGCCAGCGCTGGTACTTCGAGAAAGGCATCGTACAGACCGTGGGCAAAGACCAAGATTCCGAAAACGCCCAACGAGTGCGTTCCCCAGCCCGATGGATTGCGGAGCGCGCGATACAGCGCCAGACCAATCAACCCGGTCAGCGCGATATGAAGCGGATTGGCCGTGAGAAATCGCCCCAGAGTCGCCGACTTGTCAGAAGTAAAATAGCCGACATTTTCTTCAATCGCAAAACCAAGTCCGACGCATGACGAGATCAGCAGCGCAGACAATTCGCTCCGCCAGCACAATGCGATTGGCAGCAGCGGCAGCAAACAACAGAGCTTGGCGAACTCTTCTCGCAGTCCCACGCCAAGCACGTTGTAGCGAATTCCTGGCACCAATTCCTGGCTGTCTAACAGCCCCCAGCCAATTTCTTGCCACAAGATGAAAAAGCCCGTCGGCCAAATGCTCAGGATTCCCAACGCGATCCCCAGCAACGCGCACCACAACCGCCCCTCACACCAAGATCGGAGCTGTAGGCATTGGAGCAAGAACACTAGCCAACATATTCCTGCAATAGCTGCCAAGACAGGCGGCCCCCAATGCTCGTAGCCGAAATAAATAACCTCGGGAATTTGCCACCAAGCCTGCCACCACTCGCCCTGCTCGGCAAGTAGCTCGATCTGATCCCAGCGACTACTATCGTGCCGAGTTTTGTCAGAAATGACCGTCGACGATCGACAAACTTTCTCAGCGACGAACCCCGTGCAAATCCCCGCTGCGAGAATCCAAATCACCATCCGCCACAAAAAAGCCGGCTGCCGAGTCTTGTTCTTTAAGTAGTGACGCCACGTCATGCTGGAATTGGTCATTGGGCCTTGTTCGACTTTCGCACTTTGCTCTGGAATGATTGCCCGCGAATAACGCGAATAGACGCGAATGTAGGACGAGTGTTTTAGTTTTGTAACTGTTCACGAAATAGCTTGTGGTTACGATCCATGAACCGTATTCGCGCTTATTCGCGTAATTCGCGGGTAAAAAACTGCGAAAGTCGAACTTGGTGATGGGTCATTCTTTGAAACCGTCAGTGTAACGTAGCTGGCGATCAGGAATACCGGTCATAAAATGGCCTGAATTTATGGTTTTCGCGATTTCGGCCGATCTGATATATTGTCGGCACTGGCGTACATCCGTTCAGCAGTTGATATTGCAGATGGCGATCTGTTAGATCGCAGTTATTGGTTAGTAGTTAGTGGTTATTTGATCTTCCATCTGAAATCCTACATCTCAAATCCCTTATGTCCCGCGAAACGATCCTCTCCGCCGACGATGCCGCACCACAGCCCGTCGCGTCGTCCGCCCAAGCTCTGACGACAGAAGAAGACACCGCGCTGCGTCCCAAGCGGATGGAAGACATGGTCGGCCAACGCAAAGTGTACGAGCGGCTGATGATTGCCGTCGAGGCCGCCCAAATTCGCAAAGAGCCGCTGGGACACATCTTGCTCGATGGCCCACCTGGCTTAGGCAAAACAACTTTTGCGACCTGCATCCCGCGGGCACTCGACGTGCCGCTGCAAATCGCTAGCGGGGCAACTCTGACTGCGCCGAAAGATTTGCTGCCCTACCTCACGCAAGCGAGCGCCGGCTCGGTGCTGTTTATCGACGAAATTCATCGGCTTCCCAAGACGGTCGAAGAATTTATGTACCCGGCGATGGAAGATTTTCGCATCGATATCACCCTCGGCGAAGGTGTCAGCGCCCGCACTGTCAACATGACGCTCAAGCCATTTACAATTATTGGCGCGACCACGCGTACGGGTTTGCTGTCTGCACCGCTCCGCGATCGGTTTCAGGTCCGCGAACATCTCGAGTTTTACGACCTCACCGAACTGACCGAGATCGTTACGCGCAACGCCGCCAAGTTACGAGTTGAAATCGAACCGACGGCGGCCCAAAAAATCGCCCATTGCAGCCGAGGCACACCGCGTGTCGCCAACAACCGTCTGCGCTGGGTCCGCGACTACGCCACCACCAAAGCCGATGGTCGCATCACCCTATCTGTCGCCGACGCGGCACTCGCTATGCTAAGCATCGACCCAATGGGGCTAGACGGCCAAGATCGCAAGTATCTCGAAACGATCCTCCGCGTTTTTCAAGGCGGCCCCGTTGGTGTCGAGGCGATCGCCCACACGCTCAACACGGCCACCGATACCCTCACCGACGAAGTCGAACCTTTTTTGCTACGCGCCGAACTAGTCGTCCGATCGCCGCGAGGCCGCAAGCTGACCGCAGCCGGGTATGAACATCTTGGCGTCACACCACCAGCCGACTTGATGCAGTCGCTGCTCAACGACGTTGCTGAGCCAGAAGACGATTCGCAGCCGCTTTTTGAGTGACACCAACTGTCACGAAAACCTCCGGAGAAGCCACATTGTAGCTGGCTCGGAAACCGCGACCGAGGTTGGGGCGGCTCCGAGAGTACCGAAGCATCAACACGCTGCCATTCGAGAAAGTCGGCGCCGTCAACGTCAACGTCACGTTGAAATCGTCTGTTCTATCGCGTCCAAGTACAAACGTCTCCCGCATTCGATACGATCTACCGCAAGAAATCACGCACGATTCTTGGCCACCCCTCTAAAGAAGATTGCCCGCGAATTACGCGAATGGACGCGAATAAAGGGCATGTCATTCGCGTTTATTCGCGTCATTCGCGGGCAAAAAACAGTAGGGTGCGTGCAGCGATAGCGTAACGCACCCTCGGCAACACCGTGGGTTTCGCTTTTGCTGCACCCACTCTATGTGATATTAAAAATGCTCTTGTGGTAAGGATGCCCGCGGATGCAATACGGATAAAAAACACACATAAAAATCCGCGTTTATCAGCGGGCAAAATCGCAGTCGTAGGCCACAACAGGCGACAGAGCAGTTTCGGGCTACTTGCTTAGACTAGGCGCCGCCGGCAGATTCTCAAATTCCACCCATTCGTAGTCGCGTGCCTGGAGTCCAAAAGTTTTGACATCCTCCGGCCTGAGGCCTGCGAACGACCAATAACTTTGGTTCTGCACGCCTGCGGATAAATTTACTCGTGACTTCGGCGTCGAAGCGTGTTGTCTCCCCGACTTGTCGATCGCAATGCCGCGAGTAGCCACATCGCCGAGGTTGTGAGAGGCCACCAAGACAGCGTTACCATGAGAATCCGAAAGTGCGCGGGACAATACAATACTTTTTTCCAATGACACATGAGCACTCGAACTTCCTTTGACAAGGGTCTTCCACTTACTAGTAGCCACACCAACGCGAAAAGAAAGCAATTTGTCCTTCTTTGGCCATTCAAATGCGTGGACATGATAGCCCGGTGGATCTTTTTTGCCATCGACGACAATCGATCCCTCGCCGGAGTTGCTAGCGGGAAGGGTATTCCAACGAACATTCGCACCCTCGTCTGCACCCAGGACTCGAAACACAATTTGCCCCTTGGGTTGGGGCGAAATATTGGTAGCCGGAAGAACTTTGTAAGGCTCGGTACAAGGCCGTCCATCTGCGTCCCACCATTCTTGGGTCTTCTGGGCATGTGTGCCAATTGCCAACAATTCAACCGTGGCACCGCTGGCAAGCTTCATGGCAGTGGGTCGAAAGCCAGTGTTGGCGAATGATTTATCGGTCTCCGTTTTTGCGATTGCAGGCTTTGCCGGCTGTAGCGTAATCAACGAAAGCCCGCCTGCGATTAACAGCATTCCCAGCGCCGACCCCACGCGCCACCCGCGCGAACACTCTCGCAGCACTATCAGTTTTTCATCCAACAAAATCGCGATGCGTCTTTTGAGTTGTGAGGGGCTTTCCCACAAACCAACCGACGAAGCGAGCCGGGGCGTCCTCGACTCGGTAGCCACGCGGGCCCACGCAACAAGTTGCTCGGCGTAGTGCGTGCGGCTGG
>JAJDEE010000198.1 GCA_029259975.1 Planctomycetota bacterium | reverse complement strand
ACGTCTTTATCTGCACCGGCGACCACAGCACACCGGCGATGCTTGCCAGCCACAGTTGGCACCCAGAGCCAACGTTGCTGTGGGCCAAAAACTGCCGCACCGACCCCTGCGAAAAGTTCGGCGAAGCCGAATGCCTCAAGGGTGGCCTGGGGCAATTCGAGGCGAAATACCTGATGCCGCTGGCGCTGGCGAACGCCGGTCGGCTAGGAAAGTTTGGGGCTTAGTTCGACTTTCGCACTTTTTCCAGGAAAGATTGCCCGCGAATGACGCGAATAAACGCGAATGAGTATGTGGAGTTTCCATTTCTGAAAATCAGGATCGCTCGTGCTCGGGATAAAAGAACTTGTTTCGCGTTCATTTGCGTCATTCGCGGGCAAAAAACTGCAAAAGTCGAACTTAGAAACGATTCCAAAAACACTTTGGCCTTTTTTCTAGCTGCGAATGCTAGCGAGCTACGCTGAGCTTGCTAGGAAATGATCGTCGCCCCTTCGTGTACCTGTGGGTGAAGAGATCCAAGTATTCCATTGCACCAGCCCGAGGTGATTAGTCAGAAAGGCCTACGACTCTTCTATCTTGCAAAGTCCCCTTAGTTTAACATCGTTGCGTCGGAAAGATTAGCTAATCTAATCATCAGTAACGTCATGGCAATTGATATTGCAAATCTATTGACAAATTGATCTTGCCTCAACACAAATTGGGGGCAAGAATTACAGTGTGGAGGGGGATTTTGCGTAAGGATCACGCGACCTCACTAGCTACTTAGGGCACTTGCGGGAGCTTGATCGAGACTGAAGACCGAGGCCTCCGAAGGTTGTGCGATGGATAACGCGACCAACAATAATTCCGTTCCTTGTGATCCTGATAAGTGGGATCTCGACGTGTGGTTAGAGCTTTCCAACGCTGAAGAGAAGGCAAGAAAAAGTCGTCCAGAGAAAAAACGTCGTAAACCGGTGCGAAAGAATCGCAAGCCTTCGCGACCGGCAAGCTATATCGGCCAGCGCTCGAACAATCACCTACTGCGAATTCTCTCTGACTCGCATATTTCGCAACCTACGGATGACTGAAGTATCCACGTCAAAGTTTTTTGTCGAGAGTCCCTATTTTTTCTGTGACTGCGAGTCGTCTTTCTCGCTTTTGCAAGGCGTTTTGTTTTCGTGCCCCTTGCCCGGCTCATCGATTTTGTCGGTGTGTCCTTCGCTCAACGCAACGTCAACAACAAAGTCGCCTTGCAGAAAATTCCTACCTAGCAGCACTGGGTAGGCCATCTGCGATCGATCGTTTAGCGAAACAAGCACTCGCTTCTTCACACCTTCACATTCTAACGTGACTGGTACCTTGTAGCGTGTTTCTTTTCGTTCCGAGGTTTTGATAACGCTAATCTCTGCAATCTTGCGTTCTAACCACTCGGTTTCGCCACATCGATTCTTAATACGGAAGCGGATGGTCTTGCCAATATTTTCGCCCATCTTATCAGCCTCGTCTGCAACCTTGCTATCCTCGACGTGTAGCGAAGAGGTCGTGGCACCCGTATCGACACGCGCCGAAAACGAAAATTCGCTCTCGATTTCCTCGACCACTACCGTTGGACCGAGAACATGCTTGCCACTGTTGGTTGCTTCTGTGAGCGTATCTTTTGCTATCGCACTACCAAGCATTTGCAGGCCGACGATGGCCGAAGCTAAGCATACATTCAAACGTAGTTGATCAATTCGTTTAGAGTTGGGCATTTTTACTTTGGGGATTTCGCTAGCGAACCTTTTCTGATCTGTGTAAAACAACATGCTACACAGGAGCCTGGGTCGAAGGGCACGACTGGGATTCAAGACAATCCACTAGCCTGTGGCAACCCCGATCCGACCTCAAGGAACTAACGGGTCCGTCGCGGGGCCTGCTGCTAGCAACCGTTGGGGGGCTTTATGCCGAAATCACTGCTACTTTTCCTAGGGTTCATACCAATGGCCATTTTGCAATCTCACCACGCGTTTGCCGACGATCAATCGCTGCTGGTGGGCACGAGCGTTGAACAGCGGGGGATTTATGCTAGCACGCTAAACCTCGATACGGGCGAATTCAGCCCCGCCAGAATGGTTGGCGATGCGCCACGCCCAGGCTTTTTAGCTTTGCACCCTAGGTTGCCGCTGGTGTACGCAGTCACACGCGAAAACCAGCAACCCTCGGGTGGGGTGCGGGTTTTTCAAATCGAACCTGAGACATGCGAACTTACGCCGATCGGCCAACAGCCGACCGGCGACGAAGGGGCAACTCATCTGGCGCTCGACCCGACTGGCAAAACGATCGTCGTTGCCCACTATTCTGGCGGCAGTACGGCCGTGCTGCCGCTGCGCGATGACGGCACACTCCAACCTTTGGCGATGCTCGTCGAACACACTGGCTCGAGCGCCAATCCGAACCGGCAGAACGAACCTCATGCGCATGGGGTCGCTTTTGATGCCAGTGGCCAGTTTGCTTTCGTTGCCGATTTAGGAACCGACGAAGTGATTGTTTATCGCTTACTCGCGAGTAACAAGTTAGAACGCCATTCGGCTTGGAATGCAGGGCCAGGCGCCGGGCCACGTCACCTAGCGTTTCATCCAAACGGCCGCTGGCTTTACTGTATCAACGAACTTGACTCGACATTGAACGCCCTCGATTTTGACGAGAAAACCGGCAAGCTGACCGACTTGCAAACGATCGGCACCTTACCGCCAGACTACAACGAGGAAAGCTGGACCGCCGAAGTCGTCGTCCATCCCAACGGCCGCTTTGTCTACTGCTCGAATCGAGGGCACAACAGTACCGCCGTGTTTTCCATCGACGCAGGCAACGGCCAATTAACTCTTCAAGAAATTGAACCGACCCTGGGAGGCCATCCACGATTCATCGGAATCGATCCTAGCGGTCGCTACCTGATCGCCGCCAATCGTGACTCCAACAACCTAGTTAGTTTCCATCTCGACCCCGAAACTGGAGCGATCAAACCCACAGGCCACCAAGTTGAAATCCCGAAGCCCGTGTGTGTAGTATTTCCACGGCATCCATGAATCCAACCTACACAGGCAAAGGCTGTCGCAATGGCTGCTGTTTTGGTGCCTCGGTCAGAAATCCCGCTTCTGCGATTTCCGCAGCGTTAAGCGGATTGGTGAACTTCACGAGATTGATCGCGTGGAAGTCCAACAAGACAAACCGCGCGCCCATGGCATCTGGCGTGACACGTTCAACGAGCAACATACCTTCTTTCACCCAAAATTCTTTGAACGGTATGGTTTCGTTGAGCGACGACTGCAACACTCCCTTGCGTGGCAACGAGGTGGGCCAGTTGTTGAAGAAAGAATCCCAATTTTGTGCCGCTGCCATGATGGTGCCTTTTTCGTACAGGTGAAACCTCAGCGATTCTCGTCGAGAGAACACTGCTCAAGCATAGCTCACGAAAGGACTCGTGACTCTGCTGTGCCAAAATCCTGGAACTGAGCGAAGATACGACCTAAGGCGAACGGCAAATGAGAATTTACCGTAGGATAGGCTTCCAGCCTGTCCGTGGTGCTTTGACCGACAGGCTGGAAGCCTATCCTACGGGTAAAAACCTATCTGC
>JAJDEE010000197.1 GCA_029259975.1 Planctomycetota bacterium | reverse complement strand
AACGTTACCGTCTAGCACAACAAACGGGACAGACACATTGGCAAGCGTATCGCGAGTTTTGGCATCGACTTCAGAAACCATCACAGCCACACCATCGACTAGCCCATGCCCAAAAATGGCTGAGAGCAACGCGCTGCCGTCATCGTCCTTGGGGACCGAGGAGATCATCAGTTGGTAGCCAAGTTCGCACGCGCGAAAATTGGCCCCACGAATCACCTCCGAGTAAAATTCGCCGTGCAGGTCAGGCAAGACTAATCCTAGGATGTTGCTCTTCTGCAACATCAGACCTCGGGCAAACACATTAGGGCGGTAGCCCAACTCACGAATCGCCGATTCTACGCGTTTACGCGTATCAGCGTTCACGATGTCCCGGCGATTCAGTACACGCGACACGGTACTAATCGAAACATGGGCCTTCTTGGCAACATCTTCGATAGAAACAGCCAAACAGTCACTCCAATGGATAGCAAAGGAATCGGATAATGGTAACGTCGAGTTTGACAGCGACTTCAGTACGTCGGCCCAAGATTGATGGATTGCGAGAACTTCTCTGACAGGCAAGCCGACTCATGCCAATACTCTTACAGCGAGACATCTTTCGGAGCGTTTGATTGCCCTTCACGTGATTTTCGTATTGAATAATACGCCGCGCTGCCAAAGGTGCCAAGAATCACAAACGGCATCGCCATCATAAACAAGATGCTGTAGAAAAACCCCCTCGCCTGGGCTTGCGATGTGGGATCACTTTCAGCGAGGCCATCTTTGCAAGTGGGGCACGCCAGCACGTCGGTCGCCATCAGGAGAACCACTGTAAACACTAGCAGTAGCGGCAAAGTTCTTCGGATGGCGGAAATCCAAGCTGGTCGACGATGATTTTTCATAATGTTCTCTCCACTCGGCATCTTACTTCACTCTACGACCGGCGGCCAGAGGTGATAGAGCATTACGTAGACCACCACACCGGTTATTGACACATAAAGCCAAATCGGAAACGTCACACGGGCTAGCCTCCGATGGCGGGTAATAAACCTCTTTCGGTCCGCTTTACTGAAGCGACCAGCCCCCCAAGCACCAGTTCCGCGCATCCCGAAAAAAATGGTCATCACGGCTAAAAACGGCACCGTCACCGCTAGCAGCACGTGTGTAAGTAGTATCGTCAGATAAATGGCTTTCACCACACCTGGATGCGTGAATTTGACACTGCCGGCCGTCCAGTGGTAGGCCAAATAGCTGATCAGAAACAAACAGGAAACGCCAAACGCCGCCATCATCGTCCGTGCGTGCGCTTGGTGTTGTCCTCGTTTTATGCGTATAAAACCTATGATCAGCAGCACGGTTGCCAACGCGTTGAGCGTGGCATTCAGGTGTACCAGTGGGTGAGCGGCCAGTGCAAATATCATGTAGTCACCGACTGGGCGGTTGTGACAGGCTCTGAGGTTTTGCCTTCTGATTCTGGTTGCGACTCCTCCGGCGTTTCTTCGGCTAGACACTTGCGCAGCAACAGTTCCAACTTTTTCGATTGGCTGATACTCGTCACGTCGTACATACCTCGGACTGTTCCAGCTCGATCGATGACGACTGCTGTCTCATTGTGCCCTTGCCAAGTAACGGGCAGCTTCATGATGTCTTTGCCCACACGTTTGATGTATTTCAAATCGCCACGACAAAAGAGCCACCGCTCGGGATCGGCCGAAAACTTGTCGGCGTACTCTCGCAAAACTTCGAGCGTATCGGTCTTTGGATCGACAGTAATGCTCACCCAGGTGACGTCATGCAAGTCTTCTAATTCGTGCATGTACTTGATGCGCGCGTTCAGCCGGGCGCAAGGACCAGGGCAAGTCGAAAAGAAAAACGTGGTGACCCAAATTCCCCCTTTCATGTCGGCTGAACGAAACGTCTTGCCGCTGCGTTCCGTCAGTTCAAACTCTTCGAGCGGCGGCCCTACCATCTCGGTGCCACCAGCGCTGCGGCTGGCTTCGAACTGCTGAACCTGATACCACTTCCAGCCCATGTAACTTGCCGCCAAAACCACCATCAGCGAAAGCCAATAAGGCAGTGTCGTATTGTTCTGAGTTGAATCGTTCATAGTAAATCTCCCGTCGTCCGCGTGTCAGCAATTCGCCAAGCCAGCGCGAACATTATCGCAGCAAATACGATCGTCACCAACCAGCAAACCGATAAGTTAGGCAGCGCATTCATAGCGACGCTTGATCCTTCAAAGTGAAAATAATGTCGCAACCCGGCCACTCCGTAGGTAAGCGGATTGAATCGAGAAAGTAACGTCAGCCACGTGCCCTCCTCCGCAGGGAACATCGCCCCAGAGAGCAGCCACATCGGAAACAAAAACACGCTCATGATCGCGTGAAACCCTTGCGTCGACTCCATCCGCCAAGCAATCAGGAACCCCAACGAGGTCAGTGCAACAGCGATCACCGTCATCAATGCTACTGCCAGTAACACCTCAAGCGGTGAACTCGTCAGATCCAAGGTTAGCCATCCAAGCACCAAAAACAGGAGTGCCTGCAACATCGCGATCGCCGACCCGCCTAAGATTTTCCCCAACACCATCGCCCATCGTGGTGCCGGCGCGACGAGCACAGACTGCAAAAAACCTTCGCGGCGATCTTCAATAATCGAGATCGTGGCAAAAATGGCCGTGAACAACAGAATCATTGCAATCGTGCCGGGAAAGAAGAACGCCGGTCCCAGTCCGTTCCCGCGAAACCCCGCGCTAAACAAACCCCAAAACATAATCGGTTGCACCATCGCCCCAATCACTCGATTGCGTTGCCGAAAAAATCGCACGAGTTCGCGCTGCGCAAGCGTTAGCACGACGGGACCGGGGGAGATCTTGTTGGTGATTACGTTGGCCATGGCTTTTCCGGTGATGCATAGGCATCGCGGTTATCATTATTCTTCGCTACTTAAATACTGGTGCCCGGTACGGGCGATAAACACATCTTCTAAAGTTGGTTTGCCGAGCGTGACTGTTTGGATCTCTACGGGAAACGCTTCGACAAGACGGCTAATCCATTGGTGTCCGTCTGGTTGTTCGAGCCGGACGGTGCCATCAACAACGTTGGCTTCGCAGGCGAACTGGTCGCGGATGTTGCTGGCAAGTTGGTCGGGGCAATCGGTGCGGATCGTGATCGAATCGCCGCCGACCGAGGCTTGCAGCGCCGCCGGTGTATCGAGGGCCGCCAGTTTTCCTTGGTGCATGATCGCGATGCGGTCGGCCCGCTCGGCTTCTTCGAGCAAATGGGTCGTCAGCACAATCGTGACGCCTTCTTCTCGAACTTGATGCAAGTATTTCCACATGTCCGCCCGTGCGCCTGGGTCGAGGCCAGTGCTTGGTTCGTCGAGCAGCAACAATCGCGGCTGGTGCAACATGCCCTTGGCAAGCTCGACGCGTCGGCGCATTCCGCCTGAGAGCGATTCGGTCAAGTCACTATTACGATCTGACAACCCGAGTGCAGACAACATCGCCTGACTACGATTCTTTATCTCGCCTGATGACAAGCCGTACAATCGTCCTTGATGCGTCAAGTTTTCGGCAACGGTCAGTTTTTTATCAAGGCTTGGTGCTTGAAAAACTACGCCCAGCTGGCTGCGTATCGAGTTAACCGCTCCACGAAGATCGTGGCCCAGAACTTTTACGTCGCCGGCTTGCAACGGGATCAACGTCGACAGCACACGAAAGAGGGTCGTCTTGCCGCTGCCATTTGGCCCTAGAAAAACAAAGATCTCGCCCTCGTCGATCGACAGCGAAAGCTCATCGACCGCCACACGCTCACCATAATGGTGCGTCACCTCAGAAACAACAATCGCAGAGTCGGCGGACATCAGGTGGGCAGTGAGTAGAAGGTGGCTGGTGGGAGACGTGGGGCGCGGTCTTATCCAAACATGAAAATACGAAAGACCCTCTTTGACGACTGCGTCATCACACGCCAATATTTTTCGTGGTTTCGTTTCTTTTGTGGTTCTTCTTTGCGTCTAATCCGCAGAACGGTGTGCTTCCGCTTCGTGCTCGTGACCGTCCTCGTCGTGGTCATGCGCCTTGCCGTCATGTGCGTGTTCAGCTTCGGCGGGTCGCTCAGCAGCGTAAATCATGCGAGTCTGCGAGGCATGACGCATTCGCATACCGATGTCGGGCACGAGCGCGAAGATCAACAGTGCCGACATCACAATCATTGGCGCGGTCAGAACCCATTTCCAATTGGCTTCCCATTTCAGATGCATGAAAAACATGATCACCAGCATCGCCTTGGTACATGACACGGCCATCATGAATGCGCGGCTGATATTTATGGGTACATGGTTACGCCAAAAGTCAAAATAGGTCAAAAACGAAAGCGTGGTCAGTACACATAACGCGATAAAAACGCCAATATACAAGCCGTAACCGCCGTGCGACTCGTGATGATCATCATGGGATTCGTTGGTCATAACTAATAAACTCACTCATGTTTTATTACGCGAAGCGAACGATGTTTCGCTTAGAACAAATACAGCA
>JAJDEE010000196.1 GCA_029259975.1 Planctomycetota bacterium | reverse complement strand
GGTGCTGATTTTCTGCGACCACGCCGGCAATAACATCGCCAGTGCAGCGTGTGTTTTCCTGGAGGGCAACAAATACGGGCCAATCCTGCTCGATGAGGCCGACGTAGCAGTTGCCCGGCACGTCTGCCGCCGTCACAACGCGCTGCACACCGGGCAACTCAAGAGCCGCCGAAGCGTCGATCGAAAGCACCGTTGCCCGCGGATGGTCTGCAAGCCGCAGCGCGCCAAAGAGCATGTCGGGAACGACCATGTCGTCGACAAACTTTCGGTCGCCCAGCACGGCTTCATGCCCGGCATAACGATTCAGACTCGTCCCCACTTTGCCCGAGCTATTGCCGTTGTTTTGTTGTGGGCTTGCCTCGCCACGGCGAAGCTTGGCGTACTGCTGGATGCTATCGACGATTTGGGCGTAGCCAGTGCAGCGGCAAAGATGCGGCTTGAGGCTGTTGTTGATTTCGTCGGGTGTTGGCTCCGCGTTTTTTTCGCAGAGGCCGACAGCTCGCATCGCGATGCCTGGAATACAGAAACCACACTGCACACCGCCGCACTCGACAAACGAGTTGGCGATTTGCTGTCGGTGCTCGTCGCTAAGGCCTTCGAGCGTCGTGATCGCCTTGCCTGCGGCCTTGGCGGGTTTAAGAGCACAGGACAGAACCGGCTTGCCATCGAGCAGGACGGTGCAGCAGCCACACTGCGCTTGTGGCTGGCAACCGTTTTTTGGCGAGGTGACGCCCAAAACGTCACGCAAGACATCGAGCAGCGTGAGTTGGTCGTCGTTAGGCAGTTGTGCCTGAACGTCTTTGCCGTTGAGTTGGCAAGAGAAGAGAGTCGTCGACTCAGCGGATGCGGTCATCTGTGGTTGGCCTCCAAAAGCGATAGGCGGAGCTTCAGCGCAGGCAAGCAAATGCAAAATCAAAATCTGCTAGACCCGGGTGGCCAACTCATGCCCGACGGGGGTCGCCAGACTTTCCTTCCACCAGTTTCTAGTTTCCCATACGTTGCGGGGAAACGCAAGCTCGAACCGCTTGTTTCCCAGGCAAACGACAAAGTCTTTATGGACCCCTCAGCCAGCTGTGGAAAAGATAAATAAACCACGACGACACGACGGGCACGACGTAAAAACTCATTGTGTCCGTCGTGTCGTCGTGGTTCACTTTTATATTTCCACCACGTTCAGGTGAGATTCTTGACTATGCAGTTCACATGCGCTTGTTCCCGGCAAGTGTTTTTTTTGTTACATTGCGAGGCATGAAAACTAAAAACACATTCCACGCTGCTGCCCAGCGTTACGAAAAAAAGATGGTTCGCTTTCTCCGCGATATGATCGCCATCCCCTCGGAATCGGCCGAAGAAAGCGACGTGATCGATCGCATTCGCCAGGAAATGAAAAGCACCGATGCGTTTGATAAAATCTGGACCGACAAGATGGGCAACTTGTTTGGCCAGGTAGGCAAACGCGGTCGCGGCAAAAAGCTGATCGCGATCGACGCGCATGTCGACACGGTCGGCGTGGGCGATCGTTCGGAGTGGAAGCACGATCCGTACAAAGGAAAAGTTGCCGACGGAAAAGTTTGGGGACGTGGTGCCGGCGACCAAGAGGGCGCGGTGCCGGCGATGGTTTACGCGGCACGCATCATGCGAGACCTCAAAGTCGATCTGTCGGAGTACTGTTTGCTGTTCGTCTTTACGGTGATGGAAGAAGATTGCGATGGGCTGTGTTGGCAATACATCGTCAAAGAAGACGGCATCAAGCCCGACGCGGTGGTGGTGACCGACTCGACCAATTGCACGATTTTGCGAGGGCATCGGGGTCGCATGGAAATTGGCGTGACTTGCAAAGGCAAGTCGTGTCACGGCTCGATGCCGCATAAGGGTGACAACGCGATTTATAAGATTGCCAAGGTGGTCAACGAGATCGAGAAGCTCAACGATCGTCTCGGCGCTGACGACTTTTTAGGCAAGGGCACGATCACCGTCAGCTACGTCGACTGCAAAACCCCCAGCCTGTGTGCCGTGCCGGGCGAGGCCTACATTCATCTCGATCGTCGGCTGACCGTCGGCGACACCAAAAAATCGGCCGTTGCCGAAGTGAAAGAGGCCGTGCGTCGATCGGGTGTCAAAGCCAAGGTCGAGGTGCAACAGTACGCACGCGCCAGCTACACCGGGCTGGAATACCCGACCGAAAAATATTTTCCGACTTGGTGCGAGCCAGAAGACGCCCTGCAAGTGCAGGCAGCGATCAAAACGTATCGCGAGGTGTTGGGAAAGGCTCCGCTGCTGCACCGCTGGACTTTCAGCACGAACGCGGTCTCGATTGCAGGCATGTACGGCATTCCCTGCATAGGGTTTGGGCCGGCACCAGAAAACGTTGCTCACACGGTAAACGATTCGGTACCGATCAAGCACTTGGTCGATTGTGCTGCTTTTTACGCCTCATTTGGACAAGCGTATTGCGATTTGGCAGCCGAGCGTCCGAACAAAACATCCATGACAGTCAAGCGAAAAAAAGGAAATTAGATGGCATCACTAAAAGGTCGCGACTACATCGAGACCCAAGATCTGAGCGGCGAAGAAATCGAGCTGCTCCTCAACAAGACAACCGAGCTGAAAGCCGCCTACCATCGGGGCGAGCCGACGCTAGAGCTGCCGAATCAAACCGCGTTCTTGCTATTCTTTGATAAATCGACTCGCACGCGTAACGCGTTCGAGGCCGGAATGACGCAACTGGGCGGGCACGCGCATTTTCTCGATGCCGACGTCACTCAAATCAGCCACGGCGAAACGCCTGCCGACACGGCCAAGATTTTGGGATCGATGGGCCACGGCGTTTGTGTGCGGCACGATCTTGTGTTGGGCGAAGGCAACCGCTACATGCGCGATTTGGCCGCTGCCACGGATGTGCCAATCATCAACATGCAATGCGATGTCGACCACCCGACGCAAACGCTGGCCGACTTGCAAACGATGCGAGAACGGTTTGGCGAAAATCTCGCGGGCCTGAAAATCGCCGTTAGTTGGGCCTACGCGCCTTCGTACGCCAAGCCGTTGAGTGTCCCTCAAGGTTTAATTACGTTGATGACACGTTTCGGCATGCATGTTTCGCTGGCGCATCCGCCCGAGTATTCGTTGATAGATCGCACCGTGGAGGCGGCGCGCGCCAACGCCGCTGAGTCGGGCGGGTCGTTTGAGATCGTCGACGATATGGACGCGGCGTTTGCCGACGCGGATATCATCTACCCCAAAAGCTGGGGTGCCTACGACCTGATGCTGGCCCGGCAAGATGCGACCACACAGGCAGAAATTGACGAAAACCAACGTACCTGTCTCGACGTGAACGACAAATACAAAGACTGGATTTGCGACGATCGGCGCATGAAGTTGGCCAAAGACTCGGCGATTTACATGCACTGCCTGCCAGCGGATCGCGGCGCGGAAGTCACCGACAGCGTGATCGACGGCCCCCAGTCGGTTGTCTTCCAAGAAGCCGAAAACCGCCTGCACACCGCCAAGGCGATCATGGCATGCACAATGCGCGAGCGACCATTTGCCTAAGGATCGTTCGTAAAATAAGTGGCGGATTTTGATCTATAGCGGCAGGGCGCAAGCCCTCCGGTTTGCGACACCGGAGGGCTCGCGCCCTACCGCTAAAAAGCATCATTTGTTTTGCGAGCGATACTAATACGTATTAAACAGCATGAATAAGCTTTTCCCCCAAAAACTAACGAAAGTTTTACCACGGAGGCACGGAGAACACAGAGAGAATGTTTGATTTGAGATGTGTGATTGTTGATATTAGATTCCTTCACTCATCATCAATCTTAAATCTTCCTCCGTGTCCTCCGTGCCTCCGTGGTTATTCATTTTTCATTTTATTTAATCGTGTTTCGTCCCTAAAGATTTCTTAGAGTGTCTCTCGGAAAAATTATGACCCACAGCTCGAATCAAAAACTGGTCGTTGCTTTGGGTGGGAATGCGATCAGCATTCCTGGCGAGCAAGGGACGATCGACCAACAGTTTGCACATTGCCAACAGACGGCCCGCTTGCTCTGCGATGCGATCGAACAGGGTTATCAGCTTGTCATCACGCACGGCAATGGTCCGCAGGTGGGCAATGTCTTGCGGCGGTCGGAGATCGCTTCTAGCGAGTTGTATCCGATTCCGCTAGAGGTTTGCGTCGCGGATACGCAGGCGGGCATGGGCTACATGATTGCGCAAAGCCTCATGAACGAGTGCCTTTCGCGAAAGAATCCTGTGGGCGTAACGACTCTCGTCACGACGGTCGAAGTCGACCGGCGCGATCCAGCCTTTGCTGCGCCGAACAAGCCGATCGGCCCGCGACTCGATCGGGCGGACGCGCTTTCGCACGAACAAAAAGATGACTGGCAAGTGGTCGAGGTCGACGCGGACGTTTTTCGGCGTGTTGTGCCTAGTCCGCGTCCGCAGGAAATTTTGGAATTCCCGATCATCCGCCGCTTGGTCGAGGCGGAGGAATTGGTCGTTTGTTGCGGTGGCGGAGGCATCCCCGTCTTTCGCAACGAACAAGGCCTCTTTGAAGGTGCCGCTGCCGTCATCGACAAAGACCTCACAACGGCCCTATTGGCTAGCAAGCTGGGCGTGTCGACGATGGTGATTTTGACCGGTGTCGACAAGGTTTATCTCGATTTCAACGGCCCTAAGCAGCAAGCGCTTGACGAGATCACGACCGAACAAGCCCGCCAATATTTGGCGGACGGTCAATTCCCTGCCGGCTCGATGGCTCCGAAAATCGAAGCGGCGATTGCCTTTCTCGATCGATCGCAAGCGCCCGAGACGTGTGTCATTATCGCCGAGCTGTCGCAGCTGACGGCGGCGTTGGCTGGCGAGAC
>JAJDEE010000195.1 GCA_029259975.1 Planctomycetota bacterium | reverse complement strand
CTTGCGGAGCTGTAAATCGTGGCATGGCCGCTGTTTGCCTTGATTCGGCAGGACTACAGGCTAGACTTTCGTGGCTGCTCTCACCCGGCGATCGGTTTCGTCGCGGGGGCAGTCTATTTGAGGCGAGGATCGCTTCCGGTGCCAGCGCGTAGAATACCTTCGATTGCCTATTTTTGGCCAGGACTTCCTCAGTTGTGGATCAGGGGGTCTTGGGCAGGATTGCTAGTCGCGGTAGGATTTACGGCGTTGGCGAATGTGTTGTTGCTGGCGACCTTGGTGTATGGCGAGTGGCTAAGCGCCGAAACGAGGCTGATTGGCCTTGGAATGCTGGTGGCCGTGTGGCTGTTGGCACGCTGGCAAAGTCGCGCCGAGCGACTGGCCTTTCGCATTGATGCGACTGACAATGAAGAGTTGAACGACGAAGAAGCGACAGACCGCCCACCCGCCGAGCGAGACCTATTGTTTCGCGAAGCGCAAGGACATTACCTATCCAACGATTGGGTAGCAGCGGAACAAACGTTACTAAGATTATTGAAGCAGGATGCTCGCGACGTGGAAAGCCGGTTGATGTTGGCCACGTTGTGGCGACATCAGGGCCGAAACGTCGAAGCACAACGGCAACTCGACCGAATCGAACGATTGGACGCAGCAAGTAACTGGCAACATGAAATCGCCGCCGAACGCATGGCGATCGAAATTGCCAATAACGAAACAAACGAAGAGCAAGAACCCGAAGACCCCCAACGAAGCGACGCTCCTCTAGAGCGAACCGAAGAACAAACAACCGAAACCACTGAGCACCGCAAAGCTGCTTAGCACTAAAATACTAAGTGATATAAAACGCAACAGGAGAATGGCATGTACGAACGATTTACCGACCGCGCCCGTAAAGTGATGCAGTTGGCCAACCAAGAGGCCCAACGCTTCAATCACGAATACATTGGCACCGAGCATGTGCTCTTGGGTCTGATTAAAGAGGGCAGTGGTGTGGCTGCGAACGTGCTGAAAAACCTCGACGTCGATCTGCGTAAGATCCGCCTCGAAGTCGAGAAGCTTGTTCAAAGCGGCCCTGACATGGTGACGATGGGCAAGCTGCCGCAAACGCCGCGTGCCAAAAAGGTGATTGAGTACTCGATGGAAGAGGCTCGGCATCTCAATCACAACTACGTCGGCACCGAACACATTTTGCTCGGCCTATTGCGAGAGCAGGAAGGCGTTGCGGCCCAGGTATTGATGAATTTGGGACTCAAGCTCGAAGAAGTTCGCGAAGAAGTCCTCAACCTGCTCGGTCACGGGTTGGAAGGCGAAGAGACGGGCGGACGTGGCGGACGTGGTGGCGATTCGGGTGAAGAGCGCGAAAGCCGCAAGAGTAGCAAGAGCAAGACGCCAGCGCTCGATAGCTTTGGCCGCGATCTGACCGAATTGGCCAAGCAAAACAAGCTCGACCCGGTGATCGGTCGCGAATCGGAGATTGAACGAGCGATCCAAGTGCTATGCCGTCGGACGAAGAACAATCCCGTGCTGCTTGGCGAAGCCGGCGTCGGCAAGACGGCGATCGTCGAAGGTTTTGCCCAACGGGTGATTGCTGGCGAGGTGCCAGAATTGCTACTCGAGCGCAGAATCGTAGTACTCGACCTCGCGATGATGGTTGCCGGCACAAAATACCGTGGTCAGTTCGAGGAACGCATCAAAGCAGTCATGAACGAAGTTCGCCGGGCGAAGAACACAATTTTGTTCATCGACGAGTTACACACGTTGGTCGGCGCTGGTGGTGCCGAGGGTGCGATCGACGCGTCGAACGTACTCAAGCCTGCGTTGGCTCGTGGCGAGATTCAGTGCATCGGTGCAACAACGCTCGACGAGTATCGCAAGTACATCGAAAAAGACTCAGCCCTGGCCCGACGGTTCCAAGAAGTGATGGTCGAGCCGACGACGCCAGCGGATACGATCGAAATCCTCAAGGGTTTGCGTGATCGTTACGAAGAGCATCACCGTGTGCAAATCACCGACGACGCGGTGAAAGCTGCTGTGGAACTATCGGACCGCTACATCACAGGCCGCTGCTTGCCCGACAAGGCAATCGACGTGATCGACGAGTCGGGTGCCCGCGTGCGACTCAAAACGATGAGCAAGCCGCCCAACCTGAAAGAGATCGACGACGAGGTCGAGCAGCTTAATAAGGAAAAAGAGGGGGCCGTCGCCAACCAAGATTTCGAAAAGGCGGCTTCGCTGCGTGACTCGGCAGATAAGCTTAAAAAGAAAAAACAGCAGATCACCAAAGAATGGCGTGAGAAGTCGCGTGAGAATGGTGGCGTGGTCGACGAAGACGTGATTGCCGAGGTGGTCTCGAAGATGACTGGCATTCCGCTCACGCGCATGAGCACCGAAGACACCATGCGGCTGATGAAGATGGAAGACGAGCTGCACGAAAAGGTTATCAGCCAAAACGAAGCGATCAGCGCGATCGCCAAAGCCGTGCGTCGCAGCCGCAGTGGGCTGCAAGACCCCAAGCGTCCGACCGGCTGCTTTGTGTTTGCTGGCCCGACCGGTGTGGGTAAGACATTGCTCGCCAAGGCACTCGCTGAGTTTATGTTCGGCGATGAAGAAGCGCTCATTCAAATCGACATGAGCGAATACATGGAGAAGCACAATATCAGCCGCCTGATTGGTGCGCCTCCTGGCTACGTCGGATACGAAGAGGGTGGCCAGCTTACCGAGCAGATTCGCCGCCGTCCGTACGCCGTGGTGCTGCTCGACGAAATCGAGAAGGCCCATCCCGAAGTTTTCAACATGCTGCTACAGCTGATGGAAGAAGGCCGCTTGACGGACAGCTTCGGTCGGCACGTCGACTTCCGCAATGTCATTCTTATTATGACTACCAACGCGGGCGCTGACGCGATCAAAAACGAAGCCGCGTTTGGTTTCCAAAAGCCCGACGACGACGCGTCGTACGACAGCATGAAGAGCCGCGTCACCGACGAAATCGAAAAGGTTTTCCGTCCCGAGTTTATCAATCGCGTGAACGAAATCATCGTCTTCCGTCACCTGACCGTCGACGACCTGAAGGAAGTGGTCGATCTCGAACTGTCGAAGATCCGTGGTCGCCTGCAAGAACGCGGCCTAGAAATCGAGCTGTCGGACGACGCCAAAGAATTTCTGATCAAGAAAGGCTCGAACACCGACTACGGTGCCCGGCCATTGCGTCGTGCGATCGAATCGTTCATCGAAGATCCACTGGCCGAGGAGCTGCTCAAGGGCGAGTTCAACGGTAAGGACTTGATCAAAGTGACGATGAAAAAAGTCGGCGGCAAGAAGCAGCTAGAATTCGAGGGTTTGGTCACAAAAGAAGCCGAACCCGAGCCAGTCGGTGCCGTCGCTGCTGATGGCGATTCGCCGTCGGAAGACGCGTAGTTGCCCTCCCAAGCCTTGTTCCCACGCTCTGCGTGGGAACACACTGCCTAGACGCTCTGCGTCGACTCGGTTGACGCGCCGCAGAGCGGCTGCCCATTGCGTTCCCACGCAGAGCGTGGGAACGAGGATGAAACTTCGTCATTTCTCCGGCGCAAAGCTACTCGCTTCGACGACTTGGATGACAAAGGCGAAGCGTGAGGAGGCGAGTTTGCCTGGCTTCGATCCGACCTTTTGTGGTTCATTTGCGTCTGGTCTCCCTACATAGTTCGCAGTGCCGAGGACCATGTAATGGCCAAGGGGGGCGGTAAGGGAGCCTTCAACTTCGCATTCGTTGAACTTTGCTAGACCATGCCCGGCTAGACCATGCTTGGGAACATGGGAAGTACGCGAAATTATTGTTCCCATATGGAGATCAATTTGTTTTTTTCCGATGTGGTATAAATTTCCGCGGCTTTCAAATTGCAAGGCTCGCCCATTGATTGTTGCAGACATTTTAGAAGCAAATTGATTGAAGTTTTTATCGTCGCCGCTATTCGCACTCGCGATCAGCGAAGAGGTGCTTTGCGCGACGATGCGAGGGCTTTCCAGCCCAAGTTTTTGGAGTACATGGTAAACACTGTTGGGTAAAAAGCCTGTCGTGAGACGTCCTTCGTCTTCGATGAGGTCATCCGCAAGCCAGAAGGTGTGGACTTGTAAGGTTTTCGATGGTATGCCTAGCTTGGAATGAGAAGTTTTCTTTTTCACAGGCACATCAAGTGTTTGTAAGGCCCTAATGATTCTGTCATGGATCTCAACGGTCGTGATAACCAATAGAAGATTGCGGTCAGTGTCGTGTGAGATCCGAGCCAGACCTTTTCCGAGAAGGAAATCCAAATGTTCTGCAGCAAGTCCAGCAGGAATATAATCTAGTGGATACACTTGCAGAACGGCGTTTTTGGTATCTAGTTCAGGTTTTACTGGGCTGTCTTCAGCAAGACCAGTGGCAAATTGCGCCTGGCTCGGCAAACACATCGCCGAGGCAATCGCAAAGGAGAGCATTGCAACCAGAATGTTTCTATTTGCTAGATGTTTCATGACGGGTCTCCGGGGAATTGTTTGGGGACGGGGGGCGAGCGGTCTGCCGCTTCGCGTTGCCAGCGACGACGGGCGGACATCGTCGGATAGACTTCGACGATCGTGACGTTCGGGTAAGGGCTGTCGTGGGTGACGACGATCATGTCGTCGCTGCCGACGAAGGTGGCGACGGGGGTAGCAACAGGGGTGGTTGGTGGTGTGTGGTTGGTGGTGTGTGAAGTCGCCTCATTAGGTTCTGTGTGGTCGGCGAAGTCGATGTTGAAGGCGAGTAGGAGAACAGCCGCAGCGGCGAAACCGTAAGCGAATTGGCGACGCCTCCGAGTGCGGACGATCACTCGATCGATCGCAAGGGGCACCCCGGCGGGGACCGCTTCAGCGGTCGCGGAGTCCCGCAGCAAACCCTCAAGCCACACTTGTTGCTCAACAGCGGCGCGGCACGATTCGCACACCCCAAGGTGCGCGGCGAACCGCGCCGCTTCGTTTTTTGGAAGAACGCCGTTTAGGTGAGCTTCGAGTTGTTGGCATTCGTGTTGGAGCATTTGGGCTTTCCGCAGACTTCGTGGTAAAGGGCTTGGAGTTGGGAACGCAGCGTTTTGCGCGCAGCGGCGAGGTTCGATTTTATGGCTTGAGGTGTGAGTTTCAAAATTTCGGCGACTTCGGCGTGTGACAATTGTTCGACGGTGATTAAGTGCATTACTTGCCGTTGGCGTGGCGGTAGTTCGTCGAGGGCGGCTAGCGCTTGGTCGACGCTTTCTTGTTGGATTAGTTTTTTGGCAGTGGGTAGTTCTTGGCTCGCTGGTGGTTCGATCAACAAGCTGGGTTGAAATTTCGTGCGGCGAAGCTGGTCGGTCCAAAGGTTTGTCGCAATACGTAGCAACCAATTTTTCGTCGCGGTGTGTTCTTGTAACGCTTGCCGGCTTCGCCAAGCTCGCAGCATCGTTTCTTGTGTGAGGTCTTGGGCCAAGTCTGAGTTGCGGGTAAGTCGAAGGGCATAGCGGTAGACCGTGTCGAGGTGTGCGGCGAGCGAAGCGTCGAGTTGTGTGTTCACTGCCGGCCTTTGCTCGTAGACGCTGTCAGCACCCGAGGCAGACAATGGGCCGGCGCCGTGCGGTGCTACCAGTGAAAGACGAGTGAAGCGGGCGGAGGTCAAAGCAAAATTCCCGAACAGCTGAAAAAGGCGGAAAAAGTCGATTTCCCGGCATTCTACCCGAATTGCCCAGCTGAACAAATCGTTGCTAGCGTTCAGCTTTGCTCAAGCGTTAGAGTCCTCCGGGTCGAAAGACCTAGAAGCGGAGCCTTGCGCGAGGTTCTCGCGCTGCGCCAGCAAAGGAGGGGAAACGAGATGTCTACCGATTTTGAACTGTCGACTTTGGAAGGGTCAACGCGCCGACGCGGACTGCTGGGCGGCGTCTACGATTCGATTGCCGATGTCGGTACGGCAGTCGTGAATGCCGTGGAGACGCTGGGCGATGTTGTGCTGTTCGCCTGGCGGACGTTGGCGTGGTTGCTGACTCGATTGCCGCGACGCGAAACGCTGTTCGCCAATATGTATCAAATCGGCGTGCTGAGCTTGCCGGTGGTGGCGCTAACGGGCACGTTTATCGGCATGGTGCTAGCGGTGCAGTCGTACACGCAGTTCAAGGCGTTTGGATTGGAAACGCAATTGGGCGGTGTGATCAACAAGACGATGTTCCGCGAGTTGGGGCCTGTCCTGGCAGCGACGATGCTGGCAGGTCGTGTGGGCAGTGCGATGGCGGCAGAGCTGGGTACGATGCGCGTGAC
>JAJDEE010000194.1 GCA_029259975.1 Planctomycetota bacterium | reverse complement strand
GATAGCGACCAAATCAGCTACCGGCCCCGCGGCCAGATGGAGCAAGACCCGAGCTTCAAACAGCTGATCCCCTATGTCTTGTTCCGCTATATCGACTCGACCGGCACGCCTCGATTGTTTCAATACACGCGGGGCGGAGGCGGAGGCGAAGAACGACTGCGAGCCAAACGAAGCGTTGGCATCGGCGGACATATCTCGACGCTCGACGCCAGTGCCGGCACCACCCGCGACGTCTACCGCGAAGGAATGCAGCGTGAACTCGACGAAGAAGTGATGATCGAGGCCGGCTTTACCGAAAAGTGCGTCGGGCTGATCAACGACGACCAGACTCCTGTCGGCCAAGTCCATCTCGGTATCGTCCACCTCTACGAGGTCGACAGCCTGAACGTCCATCCCCGCGAAGAGGACATCGTCAACGCCGGCTTTCAGCCCGTCGACGAGCTGTTAACCGAACTCGACCAGTTCGAAGCGTGGTCGGAAATTGTGGTGAAGGCGTTGTTTGGGTGAAAAAGCGCTAGACGCTGGGCGCTAGGCGATAGAAACTAAAGGGGCAGTCTTCCCCACCCTCAACTAGCGCCTAGCGCCCAACAACTAGCGCCCCAATGATCTACCTCGACAATCATGCCACCACGCGAGTTGATCCCCGTGTTGTCGATGCGATGCTGCCGTTCTTTTTGGAAGCGTACGGAAATGCGGGAAGTGTAGGGCATGCGTTTGGCGAAACCGCTAGCGAGGCGGTCGAGCAGTCGCGGGCGGCAATTGCGGCGGGGATTGGAGCAGAGCCTCGAGAAATCGTGTTTACTAGCGGGGCGACCGAGGGCAACAATCTGGCGATTCGTGGTGTGGCGGAACGCACCCGACGGCGCGGAAATCATCTGGTCAGTGTACAGACCGAACACCAAGCCGTGCTGGGGCCGCTTGCTCGACTGGCAAAACGCGACTGCGAAGTCACGCTGCTCGAGGTCGAGCACCATTCTAGCGCCCCGGCGAGCGACCGCGCGGGTTGGCTCGATCCGCAAAAAGTTGCCGACGCGCTACGCGACGATACTGTACTGGTGAGTGTGATGCTCGCCAACAACGAGATCGGTGTCATTCAACCACTGACCGAAATTGGCACAATTTGCCGCGAACGCGGCGTACTACTGCATTGCGACGCAACACAAGCGGTCGGGAAAATCCCAGTCGATGTTCAGCAACTACGGGTCGACTTGATGAGTTTTTCGGCGCACAAAATCTATGGCCCAAAGGGAGTGGGAGCATTGTACGTGCGGCGACGCGATCCAATTGTACGACTAGAGCCGCTAATCATTGGCGGTGGGCAAGAAGCCGGGCGAAGGAGCGGAACGCTCAACACGCCGGGAATCGTTGGCTTTGCCGCAGCACTCGATTTGTGCATGGCCGAGTTGCCGGCGGAGGCTCAGCGACAAGCCGACTTACGAGATAAACTCTGGGCCGGACTTCGCCAGCAAATAGAAAATTTGCAACTTTGCGGACCGAAGCTTGATGCTTCGAGTCGTCTGCCGGGCAATCTGAACGTCTCATTCGGCGACGTCGATGGCGAAGCCTTGCAGATGGCAATGAACGGATTGGCTGTCAGCTCGGGGGCCTCCTGCGCCTCGACAGATCCCGGCCCTAGTCACGTGCTGCTAGCCCTGGGGATGAACGAAGACCAAGCCCGAAGTAGCCTTCGATTTGGTTTGGGCCGTTTCAATAACGAAGACGAAATCGAGCGAGCGAGCGGAATTGTCGCCCGGGCAATTCAGAAATTACGTAAAATTGCCTCCGATTAGGCAGACCGAGTCCAAAACACACTCGAATTCGACTTTCCTCGACTAAAAGTTTGGTATATTCTTAGATGAGCGGGCCAAGCGACATTTTTGGCCTATGGCCTATACTAGCCAGTCGAGTTTTATCCGTAAGCTTAGGAATCTGATTATGAGCGTTGTCATCACCGAAAAAGCAGCCGTCGAAGTCAAGCGAATCATTGAGGATCAAAAGCTCGAAGAGGGCACGGTCTTGCGGATCGGTGTAGCCGGCGGTGGCTGCAGCGGTTTTAGCTACTCGCTCGGTTTCGATAAAAATTTCGACGAAAAGGCCGACTCGAAATTTGAATATCACGGCGTGCCTGTCGTCGTCGACAAGAAAAGTGCCCTGTACCTCGACGGTACGACTGTCGACTTTTACGATGGTATCGAAAAACGCGGCTTCACGTTCGACAACCCCAACGCCGTCAAATCATGTGGCTGCGGCAGCTCATTCCAGGCCTAAACGCCTCGCACTTCAAGAGAATCTGCACTTGCGACGTCGGTGACGATGCTTCCTTCCGAAAAAAGCGTACTGCTGCGCAGTTGGGTTCTCGACGCCAATTGCCCCTCATCGTAATCTTCACATTCGTCAGTACCGGCAACCAAAAACAAAATTGCTATTGGTTGTTGGGGAGTCTCGCAATAATTGACGAAACTTCTCAGAGAACGTGACATAGGCTTGAAATAAGGACAAAACTAACCTCACGCTCCCCACTTAGGGAAATCTCATCTGAACGGAACATAGCCATGAAGGATCTGTTATATCGCCTAGCAATTGAGGAAGAGGGACCGACAGCAGTAGAGTACGCTGTCATTTTGGGTTTACTCGTTGCCTCTGTCATTGGCTCGGTAAATTTAGTCGCCAATCAAACAGCACAAAGCTTCGACGATTCCGCGACCGCTATCAACACGGCATTTGGCTCCTAGCCAGAAACAGCCGTTAGCACTCGATCGCCACCCATGTCGCTGATAGGTCTGACGACTTTAATCGTTTGTGCATCCCTTTATCCTTAAAGTGCATAGCGATACTGGTCGATCAAAGTGCTGTGGACAGCAACACATGTAGATTCTCCCCAAACGGGGGCTAATCCTCCATGACGAGCGTCCGCTTGCACTTGAGTCCTTGGGCTCTCCTTGCCGTAGGTGGCTACTGCCCCAGTCCCCTTAGGAGGAGAGCCCAATTTTTCATAGCAGGAGCCGGCATCCTTGAAGCCGTCTTAAACTATCAGCATCGCGTCGCCATAGCTGTAAAAGCGGTAT
>JAJDEE010000193.1 GCA_029259975.1 Planctomycetota bacterium | reverse complement strand
CCATCACGCTGTTCACGACGATCATCGTCGCCACGCCGAGCATCACACTCACGATGCAAATCAACGCGATATATCGCGTGCGGAGATACCGCCAGCAGAGCAGGAGTTTGTACATTTTTTCCCTTCCGTGGGGATGATCGTAGCCCCCGGCTCCGCCGGGGGATGGAGCAACCGATTTTTTTACGTTCATCCCCCGGCAGAGCCGAGGGCTACATTTGTAATGTTCATTTTTCTGGTCGTAACAGCGGGAACAAAATCACGTCGCGTATCGATTGTGTGTTGGTTAGCAACATCACTAGCCGATCGATACCGATGCCCAGGCCGCCTGCCGGGGGCATGCCGTAGCGCAAGGCACGGATAAAATCGGAATCCATTTTGGCCATCGATTCTTCGTCGTCGAGGCCAGCGAGCTGCGTCTTGAACAATGTTTCTTGCAGGTCGGGGTCGTTCAGCTCGGTGTAGGCGTTGGCCAGCTCCATGCCGTGGACGAACAACTCGAACCGCTCGGCGATCGCCGGGTTGTCACGCTTACGTTTGGTCAGCGGGCAAATGCTGCTGGGGTAGTCCATCACAAAAATCGGCCCAACGAGGGCGTCTTCGACCTTGGCCTCGAACACCTCGTTTTTGATCACGTCGGGGTGCCGCCCCTCGGTGTCGAGGTGCAGCGACTTGGCGAGCGCGATGATCGCCGCCTCGTCGGTCGGATCGACGCCGGCGTACTCTTGGATGAGATCGTCGTAAGTACGGCGCTCGAACGGCGGCGTAAAATCGATCGTCTTGCCAGCCCAAGAAAGTTGGTAGACGCTAGGCGCTGGGCGCTGGGAAGATTTTGCATTACCGCTTTCTCGCGACTCGCGACTCGCGGCCCGCGACTCACCCATCGCTTCGATCGCGTTGCAGATACATTTTTCGGTCAGGTCCATCATCGAGCGGTAGTCGCCGTAGGCTTGATAGACTTCGAGCATCGTGAACTCGGGATTATGCGTTTGGTCGATGCCTTCGTTGCGGTAGACGCGGCCTAGTTCGTAGACGCGTTCGATGCCGCCGACCATCAGTCGCTTGAGGTGCAGTTCGAGCGCTATACGCAGCGTGAGGTCGATGTCGAGCGCATTGTGGTGCGTCGTAAATGGCCGCGCGGCCGCGCCGCCGGCGATGCTATGCAACGTCGGGCCTTCGACTTCGATAAACTGTTCGGTGTGGAGCGTCTCGCGGATCGAGCGGACGATTTTGGTGCGATCCAAAAACCGTGGCAACATGCCTTTGGTATGGATGAGATCGAGGTAACGCTGTCGCTGGCGAAGCTCGGGGTCTTGCAGTCCGGCGTGCTTGTCGGGCGGAGTTTCGATCGACTTGGTGAGAAAGTGAATGTTCTCGGCGAAGATCGACAGCTCGCCTGTGTTGCTGCGGCCGAGCATGCCGTCGACGCCGATAATGTCGCCCAAGTCGAGCTGTTCGACAACCGCCCAATCGTCGTCGCCGACCTGCTTTTTGCCGATCATCAACTGAATGTCGCCCGTCAGGTCGCGGATGTCGATGAAGTGTAGTTTTCCTTTGTTGCGATGCAGGACGATTCGCCCGGCTGCGCGTACTTGGGGACCAACCATCTCGCCGCCTTTGCCTTGGTCGGCTTTCCACTGGCGAAAGTTAAAATCTTCGGGGGCATTGGCAAAATCGGGCAGCGGGATCTCGTTGCCGTCGACGTTGTAGGTAATTTCGCCATCGCGAGCGCGGATGTCGCCGATGAGCGCGCGGTCGTCGAACCGCTGTCCCCAGGGGTCGTGGCCTAGCTCGACGAGCTTCGCCATTTTTTCACGTCGCGCTGCCTCCAAAGTTGAGGGAGAATTTTCTTGGTCTTCGGCAGGCTCAGTCATCACAGTTTCAGTCATCAACGGCTTTATCGGGAAATAGGCAAAAGGCAGGGAATGGCAAAAATGCTAAGAGAGGTAAGATTTTAGTGCATTGGCAACCCTGGTCAACGGCAGCTCAACGTAGGATTGGCTTCTAGCCTGTCAGTGCAGAAACGCCAGGAAACTGACAGGCTAGAAGCCTATCCAACGCTACGGTGCTAGCACTGCGGGCTAGAGCGCCTCGTCGACCAGCTCGTCGTCCAATCCCTCGTACCCATCGGCCAACTTTTGGCTCGCCTGTTCGTTGGTCAGAGCTTCGACTGATGCAGCTGCTACTTGCCCGCCGGACGAGGTCTCGGCAAAAGTTTGTTCGCGCGACGAGCTATCCGCCACAGCGACTGGTTGCGACATGCTAGCAAAATCAAAGTCACTTCGCTCATTTTGGTCAAATTCTAAGGCGATCGCCAAATCGATGAGGCTCGCGCGATCGGCAGCCGAAGCATGCGGTGCTGTTGCGTTGGCCAGCGGAGCGACACCGCCGAATTGGGTTTGCCAAATGCCGAGGTCCTGCGCGTCGACGTCGAAATCACTGTCAGCGTCTCCGTCCGACTGTGTGGCACCCGAGTTTATCCCAAAACCACGTTGCCAGGCAAGAAAGTCGGTGCCGTCGACATCGCCGTCATCATCAAAGTCGGCGCTCTCGGTAGCAGGAGCAGCCACTTCGTACGACCCCAAGTCAATCACCGCTGAACCGTTGCCATCGCCATCGGCGATACGGACAAAAGTCACGCCGCGCTGATCAAATACAGGTGGCGAGGCGAACAGCGCATCGCCCGCGTCGATGACGGGACTACCAAGCATTGGCGCATGGGTCTGCGTCGGCCCACCGTTCTCGGCCAGAGGTCCTAAGAGTGGGTTCTGATTGAGCAGGTTGGTCGCCGCCGCGATGACAAGCCCTATCGTGTCGCCAACGAGACTATGATCGACCGTCAACGTGCCGGTACCTGGTTGAATATCAGCATTGCCACCACCGGCCAAATTGTTCGCGATGATCGATCCCGACACTAGGACGTCCTTCGTCACGGTCTGAAGCCCGCCCCCCGTCGCGCTAGCTCCCTGCGCCCAGTTGTCGACGATGGTGCTACGCGTAACGGTAATCGTCCCCTCAGAACTCACGCCACCTCCCGAAGAAGTGTTGCCAGCGGTTGAATTGCCGGAGACAGTGCTTTCCGTTAAGTCGACATCGTCGACCGCCAAGATTCCTCCGGCAGACGAAGCACTCCCCAAGGTACGGTTACCAGAGATGGTGCTGCTGTGGAGCGTCACCGACCCGTTGGAGCTTACCCCGCCACCGCTGGAAAAAGCTCCTTCGGTCGTGTTGTCGGCAACAGTGCTGCGTAACAGAGAAATGTCTCCCAAAGAAAACACACCGCCGCCGCCACCGCCGCTGTTTTCGGTACGGTTATCGATGATGCGACTATCCACGAGAGTTACTTGTCCCCAGGCAGACACCGCACCGCCAGTAGAGAACCCGCCGGTGGTGACATTCATGCTCAGCACGGCACTGCGCAGGTCCAGTTGACCAGAAGTATCCGAGCGAATGGCCCCGCCCTGGCCTTCAACTCCGACAGTCCTGCCGCCGGTGAGAGTCATCAGAGCGATGACGTAGTCGTCGCTACCGGCAGCGATGTTAAAAATGCGCGAACTCTGCTGCGCATCAATGGTTAGCAGGTTCGAGCCTGCGCCTAAGATTGTCACACCGCTTGTCAGTTCCAGCTGCCCAGCAGCGAGAGTCAGCGTCTGCGACGATCCTCCGAACAACGCAGCGTCGAAGAGGATCGTATCGTTCGAACCAAACGCATCTACGATCGGCCCAATGCTATCGATTGGCGAAGCAGTGTTGATCGCCTCGACCGCCTCGCGCAGCGAGAGCTGTCCGTCGCCGGCCAAACTGGCGAGCGAGCCATCGCCCAAATCGGTAACGAGCATCGTCGCCAACATACGACGATCTTCCAGAGTTTCAAGCCGCAGCTTGCGGGCAAGTCCGTTGCAATCGGCGAAACTTTGGTGAGGGTGCCTGCCACGCAGAGATCGATTGAAAAACAATATGAAATCCCCTAAACGAGAGCTTTAATGAAAAGGCAAACCACTCTCTGTTCCTCGTCGCACCATCTCTTCCTCTTCGCCCACGACAAGAGCAGCGCCTCAAGCGCCTTGTTGGGGAACTGTCGATTTTACTCCCTCGCCACGGTCGCTGCAAATCTCCGTGGCGAACCCCCAGGAGGCGAGCTGCGAAGCAGGCAAAAACACTTTGGCACAGCCTTAGGCGAGCGGCAGATAGGAATTTACCTACCGAGAACCGCTCGCTAGCGTTTTTGAAATTGCAGTAGCGGGGACGTCCACGTCACCGCGTGAAAAATACCCTCGTAGTGCGCGGTGCCGTGGCCGTCCCCGCTACGCGATGCCTGCTCGGCGAACGTGTGACTAGGTAAATTCTCAACTGCCGCTCGCCTCAGGGCACATTTACGGACAATAACCAAGCCTCAGCCTGAGACGTCAAATAGATTGTGCCACGCAG
>JAJDEE010000192.1 GCA_029259975.1 Planctomycetota bacterium | reverse complement strand
CTTGGCCGATGCGGTTGGGACCGCCGCCGAGAATCATAATGCGCTTTGCCTCGCCCTTGGGTGGTACCTCGTCTTCGGATTCGTAGGTGGAGTAGTAGTATGGCGTAAAAGCTTCGAATTCGGCCGCGCAGGTGTCGACCGATTTGAAGGTGGCGCGGATGTTGTTGCCTAGTCGTTTGGTGCGCACTTCGGTTTCGGCGGCGCTGAGCATCACGGCGATCTGGCGGTCGGAAAAGCCGAAGCGTTTGGCCGTGCGTAGCAGCTCGGGCGAAAGATCGGTTAGCTTACCGGCAGCGCGGATCTCGTCTTCGGTTTCGACGATCTCGAACAAGTTGTCGAGGAACCAGCGGTCGATCTTCGTCAGCTCGAAAATCTGCTCGATCGTCATGCCACTTTTGATGGCGTAGCGGAGGTACCAAACTCGCTCGGGGCAGGGCCGTGACAGCTTTTCTTTGATCTCGGTCTCGTCGGGCTGCTCATCGCTATTTTCATTATTGTGGGCCCAGAGGTCCGAGCCGTCCGAGCCGAAGCCGAATGCACCGACTTCGAGGCCTCGCAACGCTTTTTGGAACGACTCCTTAAACGTGCTGCCGATGGCCATTGTCTCGCCGACGCTTTTCATTTGGGTGGTGAGCGTGTCGTCGGCCTCGGGAAATTTTTCAAAGGCAAAACGGGGGATTTTGGTGACGACATAGTCGATCGAGGGCTCAAAGCAGGCGGTTGTTTTGCGGGTGATGTCGTTGGGCAGCTCGTGCAGGCGATAGCCGACGGCCAGCTTGGCGGCGATCTTGGCGATCGGAAAGCCGGTCGCCTTGGAGGCGAGCGCGCTCGAGCGGCTTACGCGCGGGTTCATTTCGATGACGATCATCCGCCCGTCGTCGGGGTTGATGGCGAACTGGATGTTCGAGCCGCCTGTTTCGACGCCGATCTCGCGGATGACGGCCAGCGAGGCGTCGCGCATGCGTTGGTATTCTTTGTCCGAGAGCGTTTGCGCCGGTGCGACAGTGATCGAATCGCCAGTGTGAACGCCCATTGGATCGAAGTTTTCGATCGCACAGATGATAACAACATTATCGTCCGCGTCGCGCATCACCTCCATCTCGTATTCTTTCCAACCAATGATCGATTCTTCGATCAGCACCTCGGTCGTCGGCGAGAGGTCTAGCCCGTGCAGAACCAGCTCGTCGAACTCTGTGTGGTTGTAAGCGATCGCTGAGCCGCTGCCGCCCATCGTAAAGCTGGGCCGGATGACTGCGGGCATGCCGATTTCTTTGACCAGTTCGCGTGCTTCTTCGATCGAGGTAATCGTCTTGCCGCGGCAAACCTCCAGCCCGATCTTGCCCATCGCGGCCTTAAAACGCTCGCGACTTTCGGCTTTGTCGATCACGTCGGCGTTGGCGGCGATCATCTCGACGCCATATTTTTCCAGCACGCCATGCGCGTCGAGGTCCATCGCGAGGTTCAATCCCGTCTGACCGCCGAGCGTGGGCAGCAGGGCATCAGGCCGTTCGGCGGCGATCACCTTTTCGACCATCTGCCAGGTGAGCGGCTCGATGTAAGTCCGATCGGCGGTGGCCGGATCGGTCATGATCGTGGCCGGGTTAGAGTTAACGAGGATGACCTCGTAGCCCTCCTCACGCAGCGCTTTGCACGCCTGAGTGCCAGAATAATCGAACTCGCAGGCCTGACCGATAACAATCGGGCCAGAGCCAATTAGCAAAATACGGTGGATATCGTCGCGACGGGGCAAGGTGAGAGCAGGGGGTTAGGATCGAGTGAAAATAGCCGGCGAGCTACGCCTCGCCGACGAAAACAGAGTAAAATCGCTCCATCGTAACTTAGCGAGGGTATGGGCGACAAGGTGGCGAGAATCGCAGATAGTGGGTCAGTTTGAATGGGAAACATGGCCAACAGCCTTTGTTCACCGTAGCCTGGGGCGTGTGCTTTTCTCCTTGCTTGCAGGGATGCCAAGAATCTGCCTTAACTCTTTCAAGGAAAGCGACGAGCTGAAGCTCGGCGATTGCGGCAGCCTAATCTGGCGCTTTGGTGCGTTCGATGTAATCGCCGGTTCGGGTATCGACGCGCAGCCAGTCGCCGATGTTGATGAAGGCGGGAGCGCCGATCTCGGCTCCCGTTTCCAGCTTGACGGGTTTTTGCACATTGGTGGCAGTGTTGCCTTTGACGGTCGGTTCGCAGTATTCGACTTGCAGCACAACATGGTTGGGCAGTGACACGGCGATGGGGTTGTTGTTGTAAACGATCAATTGACAGTCGAGGCCCTCTTTGAGGAACCGGCTTTCGTCGCCGACTTGGTCTTGGGTGAGTTCGTATTGTTCGTAGTCGTCGTTTTTCATGAAGACATAGCCTTCGCCCTGGCGGTAGAGATACTGGGCGGTGAATTCGTCGACGTCGGCGGCTTCGAGGCTTTGGCCGGCGCGATAAGTTTTGTCGGTGACCGTCCCGCGGATGAGGTTTTTCAGTTTGCACTCGTACAGAGCGGCACCTTTGCCGGGCTTACGAAAATTCATCTCGATCATTTGATAGGGAGTGCCGTCGATTTGGATTTTGAGTCCCTTGCGAAATTCGTTGGTACTGTAGCTGGCCACTGGGCTTCTTTCTGTTTGGGGGGTGCGAGTTGCAAGCCTCTGGGTAGAATGCAAAGGCTTCGCCACAAAAAACTCGGAACTCGAATCTCACGACTCGTAACTAATCAACGAATGAACATTTTAACCAGTTTTTCGGAGTCTGTCCGCCCCGAATTTGCAGGGCCTTCTTGGCAGGCTGAGCTGCGCAATGCGGTGCGGAGCGCGGCTGAGCTGTGCAGGGAGTTGGATTTGCCGCCAGAATTGGCTGTGGCAGCGGCAGACGGGGCCGAGGATTTTGCAGTGTTTGTGCCACGGGCCTATTTGAAGCGTATTCAGCAGGGCGATCCGGGCGATCCGCTGCTGCGGCAGGTGTTGCCCGTTGGCGAGGAGAAAGCGGTGGTCGAGGGGTTTTCTCGTGATCCGGTAGGCGACACCAGTGCGACATTGCAGGCGGGGGTGCTGCAAAAGTATGCAGGACGCGCGCTGTTGATCACAACTGGCGCTTGCGCGGTGCATTGTCGCTATTGTTTTCGTCGTCATTATCCGTACGAAGAATCGCCGCATAGCGAAGCTGCTTGGGATCAGGCACTGGCAAGTATTGCAACGGATGAGACCATACGCGAAGTGATCCTCAGCGGCGGAGATCCTTTGATGCTAGTGGACGAGCGGCTGGCAATGCTCACTAAAAAGATAGCGGCGATCGCGCACGTCACTCGATTGCGAATCCATACCCGCCTGCCAATTATGGTTCCGTCGCGTGTGACGGATGAGCTGCTCGACTGGTTCACGAACAACCAGTTGACTTCGGTGATGGTCATTCACGCCAATCATGCACAGGAACTGGATAGCGAGGTAGCAGCTGCAATGGCCCGTTTGCAACAGGCGGGCGTGATGCTGCTCAATCAAGCGGTCTTGCTGCGAGGTGTGAACGATTCGGTTGATGCCCAGGCAGCGCTAAGTGATCGATTGATCGCGATGGGTGTCGTGCCGTACTATTTGCATCAACTCGATCGAGTTGCCGGCGCGGCGCATTTTGAGGTGCCAATGGACGAAGGCAAACAAATCGTCGCAGCGTTGCGAACACGACTACCAGGCTACGCAGTGCCAAAGTACGTGCAAGAAGTTGCGGGCGAACTCAGCAAGGTAATCTTAACGTAGAAATACCGAATCTAAACTCGACTTACCCATGTCCGAATTGATTAGCATCTACGAAACTGAACAGCTCGACCAGCTCAGGCAAGAGCTGCGGCTCGATCCGCAAGATTTTCGTCAGCTGCGAAATGGCTTGCTCAAGCAGTTTTGTTCGGATGAGGCGGCAACAGCAAAGTTTGCGGCGACCGCGCGGGTCGCGCTGCACTCGTTGAAGTTGTATCGGCAATGCGATTCGCAGCTCGACGGGGCGACGAAGCTGCTATTTCGCACAGCAGCTGGAATGCTGATCGAGTCGGTCATTTTGCGGATCGCTTCGGGGCGGACGACGCTCTGTGTGTCGAGCCAAGTCGGCTGCGCTGCGGCGTGCGAGTTTTGTGCGACGGGCAAAATGGGCGTTGCCCAAAATTTGACCGCCGGAGAGATCCTCGATCAAGTGTTGCAGGCGGGCCAGCTCTTGGCGACCGAAGGTAGGCAGATTCGCAACATTGTTTTCATGGGTATGGGCGAGCCGTTTCATAATGAGGAAACTCTGTACCAGGTCCTCGACCGTCTGACGGCGGCAGAACTTTTTCACCATGCGCCCTCGAATATCACAATCTCGACGGTGGGAATCGCCGAAGCGATGGTTCGTTGCGCGCGTCGGTTTCCTAACGTAAAGCTGGCGCTCAGTTTGCATAGCGTTCGGCAAGAGGTGCGCGAGCGATTGATTCCGCTCGCTGCGAAATACACGCTGGACGAGCTGCGACAGACGCTGATAAAAGTGAACCGCGTTCAGCATAGCACGGTGATGATCGAGTATCTCATGTTGGCGGGCGTGAACGACTCGGCAGAGGATGCCCAAGAGCTAATCGATTGGCTCGAAGGGCTCGACGTGCATGTGAATTTGATTCCCTACAATCCAATCGACGATGCCCCCCAGTTGGTGACTTCGACACGACCGCAAAGAGATGCGTTTGCACAGCTCCTCAAGCGAGCAGGCCAAACCACGACGATCCGCTACTCGCTTGGCAACGATATCGCAGCCGCTTGTGGACAGCTCGTCAAGAAAGAGAATCGCGAAATCGCCAGACAACAGGCTGTGTTGCCCATAGAAAGATAGACCTCCAGGCCACGAGTCGTGGGCATAGCGTGGGCCACTTGGAAAATCCAGCTAGTTGGACACCGCAAGATAAACGGTTACGCTTGGGAAAATACTCCGCTGGTAGGCCGGGCATTGGCCAGAATGCGCGAGACCAACTCTCTCCTTGCCGATGCGACGATCGGAATGCAGCGAATCTTGGGACAGTCCATTCGATCCGATCTGCACAACCGGTACCGCAATAGGCCGGAAAAAACTGGCCAACGACTTGCCGTAAAACTCCGCAAGTACTTTATCAGAAACTAGTTACGTGCATTTTAGCGAGGTTCTCTAAAGCGAATAAATTACCTAAAAAGAGACAACTCCCCAAAGCTCAATGTTTGTATTTTGGGCGAAACAGATTAGAATGAAGGCACTGGAACACGAGTAGCACGCAGCTACCGTAATTATTGTTTTTTGTTCGTTTCATTTTGACCCGAGGCTGGGCCGCTAGTGATCTGACTAACCAAGTTTCTGCTACCACTGATGTCTACCAAAGATTGGGCTGAGACTGATGACAGTCGAAGGAGCGAACAATCGACAGGCTGCTAAGTAGTGCCTGTTGAGGAGCTGAGAGATGGCAACTTCTACTTTATCGTTGGACTCGGTCGCTTCTTTGACGCCAGAAGATCCGGCGAGCATGTTAATTGGACAAGATTCAGCAATCAATCGGATTGCTCATCACACAGAGCGTGCGGCTCAAGTTGAGTGTACGGTTTTGATTACCGGCGAGACCGGAACTGGTAAAGAGGTTTGGGCGCGTCTGCTGCACCGCCTTGGACCTCGTCAAGACAAGCCGTTTGTTCCTGTGAACTGCGCAGCGCTGACCGCTACACTTGCCGAAAGCCAACTCTTTGGCCATTTGAAAGGTGCTTTTACAGGAGCGGGGGGCGAAAGCTTAGGCATTTTCCGCAGCGCCCAAAGTGGCATGGTTTTTCTCGACGAAATCGGAGATATGCCACTGGAACTACAGCCAAAACTCCTGCGCGTCTTGCAGGAGGGAGAGGTCACTCCGGTTGGTGCCGCTCGCCCAGTGAAAATCGATGTTCAAATTGCAGCCGCTACGAATCGCAATTTGCTGCGTGATGTCGAAGAGGGGCGATTCCGTGAAGATCTTTATTATCGTCTGAATCTCGTCGAATTGCAGATGCCTGCACTACGAGATCGCCTGGAAGATATTCCGATGTTCATCGACTATTTCTCTCAGAAATTCGCAGCAAAATACCAACAGCCGGTCTGGGTTCCCGATGCTGAAACCTTGCGAAGTTTTTGCGAGTATCGGTGGCCGGGCAATGTAAGGCAACTTAGCTTTATTATCGAGCAAAGCTATGTTTTGCAATGCGAACCGATGCTGCCGGGAACCCCACAGACGGCAAACAAGCCGTCTACAAGTTTGCCCTTTACCAACTTAGATCGATTGCGTTCGGTAGCTGTCGAGCAAGCTTTAAGAATCACCCAAGGCCATAAAGGTCGAGCGGCCGAAATGCTGGGAGTCCACCCCAACACGCTCACACGTTTGCTGACGCAATCAGACGATGATCAGTAGTCGTGGTGCAAAACAGATCTTTGTGAGAGGCAACCTTACCAGGTCAACTCTGTCGCTTCGCGTTTTGTCTGGTTGGTTTCCACACGGGTGATTTTGCCGCCTGTTAGATGTAATGACTCGATCGGCCATTTCGGCAATAACCGCGTTGTGCGTGATGATGGCGGTCGTTGTACCGAGTTCGCGGTTAATTTTCTGTATGACCTCTACCCGATGCCGTCGGGCAATGGTGTGAGAGGAGTCGAAAGAGGGCTGTCCGTAGGCAAGGAATCGACTGTAGCGATTGAACGGGCTTCGCAGCAATGGCGTCGTTGACATGCCAGTTCTTGGGGATAGGATGAATGCTGGAGTATCGTCGCGGCCTTGATAGGTAGTATGTCATGGCTCTTGTTTTGGCGGCATTCTACTGTCGATGTGAACGCTAGCTACGGCTGGCAAAGCTACGGCTGGCAAAATCTTCTCATGGTTACGTTATTTCCAATGAGACTACATCGTAGCCAACTCTCGAGGTAACTGACTCGAGGCGACCGAAACAAGAAATTGGAAGTGGATATGCGAAGGTATCAGATAAATTATCGCTGGCTGATCGGTGTCTTTGCTGGCGGCTTTGTGCTTGCTGTTCTGGCTTTTTTTACTCAGCGTTGGCAAGTCGGGCGTAAAGCAGGCATCTTTATCACGAAAGCCGAAGCATCGCTTGCAGAGGGCAAGCCTCTGGAGGCATTTGACTCGTTCTACAAGTATGTCCAACTCCGCCCAGAAGAGGACGAAGCACGCATCAAAATGGCCACAGTTGCCGTAGACGTCATCAAGGGTCTACAGTTTGCGCCTGAGGAACGGAGTCGCGCTTACGCGGTTTTGGATCAAGCTGTTCGCACAACCAACGATTCAAAACTGCGGCGAGAATTGGCAGAGATCATGCTGCTGTTTAACAGGCCACAGGACTCGATCAGGCATCTTGAAGATTTGCTAGCAAATGCTCCAAAAGATTCGGAGTTGAACGCGTTGCTCGTAAAATCTTTATACCAAGCAACCGAATTTAAGCGTCTCAAGTCTAAGGCGTTCAATCTAATCGGCTACGACGCAAAAACCGCTGCTTTCATCCCTGAAAAATTGGTTCTCAAGGGCGAACCCGACGTGTACGCGCTGCTGTCGAAGGTGATTTTGAAAATCGACGGGGATAGCGACCTTGCCAGACGTGTGATTGATCAGATGGCCTTAGACAACCCGGACTCTGCACAAGCGTATTTTCAAAAGTCCGTTTTTCTAGTAACCCAAGGTGATTTTGAAGCGGCGAAATTCTTAGACAAGGCTTATGAACTCGATCCGAGTGACGCGGCGATCCTCACGCAAAAAGGTACGACTGCATTGTATGGTTTGCTCTACAGGAAAGCAAAATCTGCCTATCTCAAGGCCATGACAGACTACGAAGAAGCTGTAACTCAACACGAATCACAAGATTCGAGAGAGCTTGAAAATCCTCAATACAAAGAGGCTAAAGCTACTTATCTAAAAGCCATCTCTAATTTTGAAGCATCTCACCCAGCCTACGAAGAAGCCGTAGATAAATACACAGAAGCCAAAGCCAAGTACGAAAACGCCGTTTCCCAAATTGCTCCAAAAAACAATGCTGCCCTGACTGGCACCGAATACTCAGAATCGCTAGCAGATTTCTATCAAGCTAAAGCGACCTTCGAAGCAGCCATGCCGAATTACGAAAAAGCCAAGGAGTTCTTTGCCCAGGGGCTAAAGGAACATCCCGATAATGTGCTGTTATACCAGCTTGTGGCAGAAGCAGAATCACGCATGAAGCATTATGATGCCGCCATAAAAATACTGGATGAGGGCATTGGTCGATTTGAAAAATTCCAACACATTAGTCTTATTCTATACAAACTCAACCTTCTTTTTGCCGAAAAGGATTTTGCGAGCATCAAAGACGAGATTAAGAGTTTGACACAGATGCATACGCCGAGCCTGCAACCGATCATTGATTTTCAGCGAGCTCGCATGCTCGTTGCCAAGAAGGAGTGGGCGGCGGCTGCCAAAGAGCTAAAGCGGATTCGCCCTCTAATATATGCCAGACCCCGCTACCAGCAATTGGCAGGCATACTGCTAGGCTCCTGCTACGAACAGCAGGGGATTTATGATCTCGCGAGAGAGGCTTATAGCTTAGTTGCTGTTGAGTACCCAGAGCACCGACCCGCCCAAGCGGGCCTAGCCCGCATGGATGCACGACTTCAACCCAAGAAAAGAACTGGCTTCGAATTCGATCAAATCGTGACTGCGATGCTCGAAGCCCCCGAGGCAGAGCAAGATTGGGACAAGATCGATAAGCTCTTGGACAAAGCGATCGCTGGACACGAACTCAGCGAAGCCAGGAAATTAATTCTGCGCGCAAAGGTGCTCGTTAGGCGAGGGAAATTCGCAGAAGCGAAACGTCTCATCCGCGATGCGAACAAAGCTGCCACGGACGAAGAGGCAATGGATATCTTCTTTGAGGCCGTATTGCTAGTGCTCGCCGATCCAGACGAAGGTCCTGCTACTGCCCTGAAGTTACTTGATCGACTTGAGAAAAAATTTGGGCGATCCTTACGGTCGCTTGCTCAGCGTGTCGAACTGCTTGTGCTGCTCAATTCTGAGGATGTTTCAGTACAATTACGTTCGCTGGCTGCTGCTGCTGCGAGCGATATCACTGAGTCCGAGCAAACTCGACTCAACAAGATCATTGGGTACAAGTTTGACCAGTTGGGGAAATTTGATGACGCTCGCGAATTTTTAGAGCAGATTGCGATCCAAGAGCCAAACAATCTACCGATTCGCATGCGGTTGTTCGACATTTCGCTCCGCCAGGGAAATGATGCAGAGATGCAAAAGGCACAAGAGGCGATACTCAAAGTTATTGGAAGCAAAGATAATCCTTCTTACATTCTGAATGAATTGAAGCGGCGTATCACGCATTTTAATCAAGGGAAAATAGACAAAGCGGAATTGGCCAGCATCCGTGAATCGTTGGACACTGCCCTTCGCCAACGTCCCGAATGGCATGAACTACACATCGCTTATGGGCAATTCTTGTTGTATATGGACGGGGAGATGGACCTCGCGCTCAAGCATTTTGACCAAGCCTTAGAATTTGGTCCTGCGAAATTTTCGGTAGTTGCTCTTCAAGTAAGGTTACTAGCTGAGCGCGGATTGTACTCACAAGCTCGTGAGAGAATGGGTCGCCTAAGCAAAAGTCATCGAAGACAGCTTCTCGGAAAACTAGAAGCAGAAGTTCTGATGAAGACGGGAGACGTTGAGAAAGGCTTTCGAGTTGCCAAGGAATTGGCGGCAAGCCAAGCAAAGAAACCAAAAACGCTTACTTGGTTTTCCGTTATCGCTCAACAGTCTGGCAAGATTGATGACGCTATTGCCTCATTAAGTAGTGCCTTGGAACTTAACCCCGCCTCTCCAGACGACTGGCTACGGCTAGTCAGCCTCTATGCAGGGCAGAAGAATTTCGAGAAGGTTGTAGATGTCGTACGCGAAGCACACCTTTACAGCGATGCAGAATTCTTACCGCTCCTGTCCGCGAAATACTACGAACGCACCTCACGCTGGCGTAGCGCTGAAAGCATTTACCTGGCAGCTTACGCTGACCAACTCGAAGAACCTTCGGTGAGTCAAAGGCTCGCTGCTTTCTATCTACGCTGGACGAAACAGGACAAAGCCAATGTTGGGAGATCCGCAGTCTATATCAATAAAATCCTCAAAGCGGCCAACGACGGGGTGGTAGCTGCCGATAACCCGCACGTCGTTTGGGCCAGGCAAGCGGCAGCGAAAATACTGTTTGCCCAAAAAGATTACCGGCAGTCTCTCAAAGCTGAACGCTTGCTTAGGCAGAGTGCCGTGAATAGCACGATGAACGAAGCGGAGTCGCAACTGCTGGTCAACATTTTGATTGCACGTGGCAACCCTCAGGCGCTGCTGCAGGCAATTGAACTTCTCGCAGAACAACACAAAAGTGGTCGCTTGCCTCTGAAAGGCGCTTTGCGACTTGTCCGCCTCTTAAGTCGAACCAATCAACGGGATCAGTCGCAAGAGCTAATACTGCAACTGATTGCCAACCATAAGTCTGATCCCACAATCCGAGCTACGTATATTGATTTACTTATCGACCACGAGGAATATGCTAACGCAGAGCGGAGTCTCAAGCGATTGCAGGCAATGGATCCTAAAAATGCGTCTTTGGTCCAGCTTAGCGCTCGGATAGCATCGGAAAGAGGCGACCAAGTGGAATTAAACCGCTTGCTAGTCTCGCTGTTACCGAAACTGAAGGGAAAGATGACAGAGCCTCAGCTGAAACAAGCTCTCAGCATAGCCCAGCTAGCGACCCTCTATGGAGACCTAGAGCTTGCCGAAAAGTTGTATCGAGTCTCTGTACAACGCTCGCCTGACCTATTGTTTCAACTCACTAAATTCCTCGCCTATCACGGAAATTGTGACGAAGCCCTGGAGCACATGAAGCGTCTGTACGCAGATCAGACAGATAATGTCGTCCAACTAGCTAGTTATATGGCGAAAGCACGGCGTGACGAGTTCGGTGATAAGTACGACGAACAGGTCGACCGCCTGATTGATGCTGCTTTGCGAGAAGACCCTGATTCGATCTCCCGGCAGCTTGCCCGCGCAGAGACCTACGAAATACAAGGCAAAAACGAACAAAGTATCGCGGCTTACGACCGGCTGTTGAGTCGAGACGATCTTCCAGTGCGTGTGCGTGCCGCAGCCATGAACAATCTTGGCTTCCAACTAGCCTTGTTGAATCAACGTGTCGACGAAGCAGAGCAGTTGATCAACGACGCGATGGAAACTTTTGGTCCCGTGGAAGATATGCTCGACACTCGAGCAATCGTGCGTATTGCACAAAAGAAGTACGATTTGGCAATCAAGGATATGGAGCTGGCACTCTCGGTCAGCCGCGACCCCATTAAGTATTTTCATCTCGCGAGAGCCTACATATTGGCCGGAGATGGCCAGTCCGCGTCAAAGGCATGGAAAAAGGCACAGGAGCTGGGCTTCGAGAAAAATGCCTTACCAAGGCTCGAAAAAGAAACTTTTGAGCAGATTTTACAGCAGATCGAAAACTTTCAGGCGCAGAGCGCGAAACTCTAGTTTTTGAGGTCGTAGAGGCCTTTCTTGCCGTAGAGGGCCGACTTTGATTAAGATGGAGGCTTTCATTGACTGAAAGCCTCCTCGAAAAGGCACTTTATTGGGAGTCTGCTTGCTATGAATTTCACTCGTGTAAAGAGACAAGACAAGGCAGTCTGCTCAAACCGTGTTCTCGGAATGGGTTACGCTCTGACACTGAGCCTTGTGTCAGTACTAGCGGGCTTGTCGATTTCGTCCTCTGCCCATGCTCAACAACGGTCGGCGTTGGCGGCTGTCTACGGGCGCGGCGTTCACGCCTACTTTGCTGGCAATAGTTCACAGGCTGAACAGTACTTTACGCAGGTCATTCAGGCAGGGTCGGTCGATCCCCGGCCCTATTACTTTCGCGCAGTATTGCGTCTTGGCCAAGAACGTCAGTTCGAGGCTGAAAACGACATGCGCATCGGCGCTGCGTACGAGGCTCGTAACCCTGGTGCAAAACACTCCATAGGTCGATCGCTCCAGCGGGTACAAGGGTCGGGGCGAAGAACTCTGGAGAAGTTTCGTCGTCAGGCCCGACTCGACCACCTACAGCAAGGCCGACAACAGACCCGACAACGATACGAACAGCTCGAACGACGTGGCCCGTCGGTGATACGTCGCGCGGCTCCTTTGCCACTGGAGCAACCCGTCCAACCTCCCCACCAAGTGTCATCCCCCTCGCCAGCTCAGCCAACGCCGGCAGGCTCCGCAACTAAAGCAACTGGCTCTGACACAAAGGCGGCTGACTCTGGCACGAAGCCGCCTGGCTCAGCTACGAAAGATGCTGCGGCCGATCCGATATTCAGTACACCGGCTCCTGTCACCCCCGCAGACGACCTGTTTGGAAACTCACAATCACCAACACCGGCGACTGAAGCAGACCCGTTTAGGGAGCTACCTTCTCCGACTCCTGCAGAAGCTGATCCCTTCGACGAATCAGCCGAAGCAGAAGAAATGCCAGCAGTAGACGCAGCCGAACAGTCGCCTGTCGAAGCGGAAGACACCGACGATCCCTTTGGTGACGCTGCGGATTCTTCTGCTGACGAAGCTGATTTCTTCGGCGAATCGTCAGCTGCCGACGATTCTGACACTCGCGAGGAGGAGGACCCCTTTGGCGAGTCGATGGACTCGAAAGAAGATAGTAGCACGGAGTCGACCGAAGGCGATTCGGCACCTGCCGAGGATGATACTCCAGCACCCGAGGAGTCGGACGACGACGATCCATTCGGTGATTTTGGAGCCATTTCTCCTCAACCTACCGCTAAGCCTGTCGCTGCCTCTGGCCCTGCCGAGGCCTCGGGTAGTTCCCTGTCTGCTCCTGCTACTGGTAATCTCTTCTTCGCTCTCGGCCAATGGTTTGGCTCTCGCAGTAGCCAAGCCCCCGTAACAAAAGCCAAGTACGAGGCAACCCAGACAGAGGCAGTCGCCCAAGCAGGCTTCGAGCTTGGCCCATCTGACGACGGAACCGCAACTCCTGCTGCCGCCGAATCCACACCAGAAAGCGACCCATTTGCAGAATCGCTGCCCAGTAGCGATTCCAGTGAAAGCAACTCGACCGAATCCGCTGAGGACGATCCTTTCGGCGACTTCTGACGGAATGATTGTCGTCTTCGTCATTACACACGGCGGCCCAAAAGTTGGCTGCGGGTTTCGCTACAACATCACGATGAGCTTGTAATTACTCAAACTGAAAACAGACAAAGAATTTCAGTAGCCGTTCACGGCCCTAGCTTGAGCAGAGTCTCACGCAAAGGCGCTAAGCAAGGAAGAAAGGAAAGACACAAAGACAGCAGGGGAGAATAGATAATGGTTACTGGACTACGTTTCGTTGTTTTGGGTGGATTTCTCCCTTTGCGCCTTCGCGTCTTTGCGTGAGTTTTCTTTTTTCCGTGAACGGTTAC
>JAJDEE010000191.1 GCA_029259975.1 Planctomycetota bacterium | reverse complement strand
GTTAGCGCCGCCGCCGAAGCGACTTCGGGTAATTCAAGCTCGATATCACGCTCCATCTCATCAAACGATGTCGCGACCATAAAAAATATGATCAGCAAAAACACAACGTCAATCATCGGCGTCAAGTCGAGCGAAAGCTGTTCGTCATGTTGAATTTTGAGAGGCATGAGAGATGTTTGATGTGAGATGTAAGATTGATGATGTGAAGGAGATGAAAAGAGGTAGTCCGCATCTTCAATCTCGCATCTTACATCTCATATTCTCCTACGCTGCTTTCTTTAGTTTTGGTTTGCGCGAAGTGCGTCGCTCTTCGAGGCCTTCGGCAGAAATTAGGTTAACCAAAGTCTGGCCACGGCGGTCGATCTCCATCACCAGCGTATCGACTCGGCCGACGAACCAGAGGTAAAGTATCAATGCCGGTATCGCGACCGAAAGTCCCGCAGCCGTCGAAAGCAAAGCTCCGCCGATTCCGCCCGCCAAAAGTTCGGGACGGCCCATCGCCGAACTGCTGGCGATCGCCTCGAATGCTTCCATCATCCCCCACACAGTGCCCAGCAAGCCCATCAACGGACAGACGGTTGCGACACCGTTGATCACACGGAGGAAACGGCGTAATTCGTTTGCCGCTCGCTCGCCTTCGTCGAGCACCGCCTGCTCGACTTCGACCGCCGGCTTGCCCCATTTGCGTACCGCAGCAGCAAAGACTTGGGCGATATAGCTATCATTTTCCAAACAACGATTGAGTGCCTCCGAGCGATCGAGGGCTCCTTCGCTGATTTGCAACAAAAATCGTTCGGTAAACAATCGCGGTAGCACGCGGCTACGACGGAGACTGAGCGTACGTTCGAAAACGACAAGCATCAGCACGAACGAGCAAATTACGATCGGCAACAGCAACGGTCCGCCCGACCAAAGCATTTGCCAGAGGCTTTTGGTTTGTAGTGTGACCGTCTCCTGCGCCCAGCATTCTGTAGCGTTGGCCATAACGAAAAGAATCGCAATCACACGAGCGAATAGCAGTTTCGATTGGGTCGTGGGTCGCATACTTGCGTGCCTTCATCGTACGGAAAAATTGTGTCGTTAGCGTCGGCGTCTGCGTGGATGCTTTACTTCCTGTTTTTCACTTGCCCCTGTGCCCAACGAAGTCGCGATTCCAGTTGCTCGTCGGAAGCCGAATCGGGCCAGCGATTTAGTGCCATCGAATACATCTCAGCGGCCTTGTCCCAGTCATCCTCGAGTTCCCAACACTTCCCTGCTTGCAAGGCGGCTCGCGATTGCCACTGGGGTAGCGAAGTTTGCTCCATCACGGTTTGGTAAGCTGACCTGGCGCGATCGTAATCGCGCTGGTGGAAATAGGTTTCGCCTGTCATCCAGCCAGCCATCGTGGCTGCTTCGCTCTTGGTTGCCGCCTGGTTATCCAACACCCGACGATAAAACTTTCGGGCCGCCGTCATTTCCCCACGGCCAGCCATGGCTCGCCCGCGGAGGTAGTCTACTTCGTACTCTAATTCAAAATCAGGATGATCGCGCTCGAGCTGGTCGAGTATCTTCAGTACCTTTCCCCAGAGCTGCCTACGCGCGGCCAGTTGCGCTCGACGCAACGGGATCATAGCAGCCCAAGGCTGTTCAACTCCAATAGTTTTTGGCTGCAAGTCGTCGAATCGTTTTCTTGCTGCCCCGTATTCTTTCTGGCGAAATGCTGCTTCAGCTGCCCAAAAGTCCAGCTTAGTTTTCAGCAAACATTCGTCCAATCGTCCTCGCGACGACTCCGTCAATTCTTCAATCTGATGCCAATTACCCTTCGCAGAAAACAGCTGGCACTTCAAACATAATGCATTGCCCCACAGCTGTGTGTACTCGCTTGAAATTGCCTCGCGCGAGAGCAGCCGATCGACATACTGCATCGCTTGTTCGAAATCTTCCTGGTTACCCTGTTTATCGGCATGGTAGCGAGCGAGCCAATAGGCAGCCTCACCGGCCTGGGCGCTCTGAGGGAACTTTTTGCACACCCCCCGAAACTGTTCTGCCGCCTGGGTAGGCTGATCCAGCCGATCGTTCAACCATGCCGTCGCCAATAGCACTTCGACCGTCCGTTTGGAATGTGGAAACTCCACAAGAAACTGCTGATAGAGATTCATGGCTTCACGAGATTGCGCAAGCCGATCGTGGAGCTTGGCAGCACGTCGTAGCGTTTCAGCTCGGCCTTGATCGCGACTTGTATGTTGCTGCAAAAGCTTGCGGTATGCGGCCAGGGCGGCGTCGTGCCGTCCGTCTCGTTCCCAGCCGACGGCTTCGTCAAGCACTTCAAAGTTGGCGCGAGAAGTTTGTCTCTCGTGCATTTGTTGGAGGTAGGTTTGCGCAAAGGATATCGAGTCGCCCAGCGGATGCTTTTCGGTGTACGATTGCAATAGTTTGGCTGCCTGTTCGTTCTCGCCGGAAAGCCACGCGGACTCGCCCAATCGAAACAATGCTTGCGCGGCGAGCGGGGCAGGGGGGGCGTGTTGCAGTACGAACTGATAGTGCCTGCCGGCTTCGGTGTATTTGCCGAGCTGGACTAGACTTTCGCCGGCGTAGAGGTGCGCGGAGAATCGCGTCGCTTCGGTTTGTTGTGGATCTTGTGCTAGTCGGTCGAATATGGCGGCGGCCTGTTGCCATTGGCTCGCCTGATAAAGTTGCGTTGCCTGGGCAAACGTATTGTCAGCAGTCGCCCGACGTCCACTCAACGTGACTGCCAGCAGGGCGAAGAGTATCCAAAACTGGCGACTTGAATTCGACATCCGTATATCTCGTTGGTTACCCCCCAAAGAGAAAATGACGAATGACGAAGCCACGAATGACGAAGCTATTCGTCGAACGAGTCTTTGTCATTCGTCATTCGAAATTGCCCACAAGGGCCACTGCTTTGAACATCTTGCCTTATGCCTTGGCGGCGATCAATGCTCGGTAGACTGAGGTATGGGTTTTTGTTTTTGGCGGTTTCTTTTTTGGTTTTGGGTGGTCTCTGGATGCTTTGATCCAGCGGTCGGACCATTGCT
>JAJDEE010000020.1 GCA_029259975.1 Planctomycetota bacterium | reverse complement strand
GTGGCGGGCTTGGCCAATGACGCGGTAATTTTCACTGGGCGGTAACCACGTTCACCTGCCCAAATCGAATTGACTTTGATTTGCAAGCCAGACTGCGTCGAATAAGTAGGCGCGCCGGCTCGTATTTTCGGTACTACAATGCTAGCGCCGGTGCTGGCTAGGCAGTTCTGTGCAAGGATGCCAACCATCAGAGTCGCAATCCATGTCAACACAAGTGACCAAGGGCCAGCAAAAAAAGCCTGGAGCGGCAAAATTGCTGTCTGCTGGAGGGAGTGAAACATTTTGGTTAATCATTCGACGTTGAGTTATCAGTCGGCGGTGGCAATGTTTGATCCAGGGTCGTCTGCACGCCTCCACGGCTGGTGTGGGCCGGCTGCTGACGTGAGCCGACGAGCCGTGTCATTGCGGCAGTGGTCAGAAACAGCATGGCATGGACGATTAGCGTTGCTAGCAAACTGCTAATGGCCACCGAAATAACAATCGCCCAAGGCCGCTCGCGCATTGCCTGTCCCAGCACGAGAAAGAAGACCGCGCAGCAGGTGGTGGCAATTAGCGTCGTGCGGATAGAATATCGCGGTAGCAGCATGATTCGATTGTCTCAGATGGGGCCACCTTCTGGCAAGCAAGTGAACGAAATTATCTGCCTGCAACATGCCAAGAAGGTGAGAAATCAATTACCTCAGCACTCCACTCGCCGATGAGACGGAATTCTTAGGCAACTCCCTGTATTTGAGCGGTTCGACCGGCTACTATGGTTTAATTGTGCCACAAAAAAGTGCGTCTGGATATTTTGTCTTTCCAAGCAAAGCTGTGAGGTTCGCGTTGTTACAACATTTCATAACTCGTTTTTTCAGGGTGACCACGGTTACTCTTTGTGCAATTTTCCTGTTGTTGAGTTCTGTCAAGATGGGCCTCGCCGCACCGAGATCAGATGCTTTTGCTGGCAAGCCTTTTGGTGTAGCGCGTGTGACGATCGATGTTTTGCGCGGCGAACCCGTCTTGCCTCTGAGCGACGAGCGATTCACAGTTCTTGAAGCAAACGGACGGGTTATTTACCCTGTTCTCAAGCATGAGCCTGCCCGCAAGATAATTCGTGGGTTGTTGGGCCGAGAGGCTCCTCGCAAGGTGACCATTTACTATCTTTTCCTGGGTGAGAAGCCCTTTGATCTCTCGCCTTTCACTCCACACGAGCAGGGGGTTCGCGTCAATCCGTTGCGTGACTCTGTTGCCCATCGCAGATTGTTACTCGAATGGTGGCAGCAATACACCAAGCACTACGAAGGCCTTTTGAAAGACCGCGCCTATCCGCCCGTGGCCGAGAATTTTCTCGTCGCATCGCTGTCGCGTCGGCTTGATTTGCCAATGCCAGAGCCTCGACTTGGCTTGCTGGGCACACCAGACCTGTTAGGCATGGGGCGTGACCAGGACAACGCCCTGAGCTATCTTTTTGTCGATGAGGCTCATCGCTTGCGCATCGATCGTGCCATGCTGCGAGGCGAGCCTATTGAGCAGCTTGAGGCGACCACGCTGCCGAACCCGATCGAATGGCCACAATGCGACCTCAGCTTGGAGGAACTTGAAGATGTCGAGGTTGAGTCGTTAGCCACGCATGTTCCGGAGGAGTGCTTTTACCTGCGATTTGGAAATTTCAGCAACTATCTCTGGTTTCGCGATCTCAATAAAAAATGGCAGGGTGATCTCGGTAACATGATTTTGCGTCGAGGAATCAAGCGGCTAGCTAGCGATCGTATCCAGCAGCAGCTTTCGCTCCGCGAGAACGCCCTGGCAAAAATACTAGGGCCGCAAGTTATCGCCGACGCGGCGATTATCGGTCTCGATCCATATATTGAGCAAGGAGCCGCAATAGGAATTTTGTTTCAGGCGAAGAACGATTTGTTGCTCGCTACTGATCTGAGGAGACAGCGCAGAGAAGCCCTCTCGCAATTTGAAGATGCTAGTGAACAAGCAATTGAGATCGACGGTCAATCCGTATCACTCATCAGCAGCCCTCAGGGGCATGTGCGTTCCTACTACGTTCAACACGAAGGTTTTCATTTGGTCACAACCTCGCGAACTTTGATTGAGCGGTTTTTGCAAGCAGGGCAGGGGGATCGAGCTTTGGCCCAATTGCCCAGCTTTCGACTTGCTCGCAAGCAGTTTCCGCTCGAACGCGACGATACGATTGTGGCGTTCGTTTCTGAGGTTTTTTGGGAGAATCTTTGTAGCCCCAAGTATGTGATTGAGAATTTTCGTCGTCTACAATCTGTCCGTGAATCGCTGTTATTGGAGTTGGCACGGTATGCTGCTCAGTGTGAAGGCAAGGCCGGACTGACGTCTGAGGAGCTGATTGCTGTTGATATTTTGCCTAAACGTTTTGGTAAACGATCTGACAGTAGCCGATTGCTGGCAACCGAAGGAGGCTCTGTTGATTCTTTGCGGGGAGCACACGGCTATTTTTTGCCGATTGCTGACATGGCGATTGAATTGACTACGGTTAAGGAGACTGCAACGTTTCATCGCTTCCGTGATAAACTCCGGAAGAGTGTCAAGTCGCTACCACCGGTTGCTGTAGCCGCACATCGTGATTCTGGAGAAGAGGGTGAACCCGAGACGATTTCTGTTGACGTTCATGCGCAAGGCGAGTTGAGGCAGATGTTGGGAGCGGTAGGCTCCTGGCTAGGTTCGCCCGCCAATCGCAAATTGCAGCCGGTTGAGGGTGACTTGTTTTCGGCAGAGGTGGTTATTGATACGCCTATTCCAATTGCTGATAATCTTGCTCATGGCGAGAGTTTTGAGCACCACTTGTTTGGTGGTTTGCGTGATTTTCGTTCTCCCCTGGTGGTGAACAGTGGAGCAATACAACCTGGTGATTCACTGCCAGAACTTGTTCGAGGGTATTTTGGTGCATGGCCCAAGCCGGGTTGGTTAGCTTGGATTACTTCTCTAGCGGGTGCCGAGGAGGCCAAAGGGGCCGAGCCTCAGCTGATTGGAACTGATCTGTGGCAAGCTAAGCAGGAAGATTTTTTGTTGATCTCTTTCAAGTCTGCGGTGATCGAACAAGTGCTTCCTCAGCTAAACTTAGTGCCTGCTGATCGTCCTGCCCAGCTATGGGTGCGGCTCGAAGACTTGACTGGTACGCAAATGGCCGAGAATGTTAATGCTTTGGGTTATATGCGTACGCGTGAGACCTCCGTTGCCGGTAGCCGTATGATGAATGCGCTGGCGAATCAACTCCGCGTGCCACGCGACCAATGTCGAAAAGTCGCTGAACAGTTGGTGGATGGAAAATTTGTTTGCCCTTTAGGTGGGAAGTATCAGCTCTACGCGCCGCAACGCGGATTGGAAGTCTGGGTTTCCTCAGCGCTGCCCGAGCAGAACCTGTTTATGCTCACGGAAGTTCCCGCAGACTTCCGTCTGCCAATGCCGGATTGGTTTCGCGGTCTGAAAGGCGATTTGCGGCTGGACGAGCAGTCGCTCAGTTTGCATTCGGAAGTTAAAATGACAAAGGCTGCGTTGCCTTGATTCGTTTGTGGGTTGCTCACCGGCGATCGGTTAGATCGTGGTTAATTTGGTTGGGCTAGTTTGGGTGGATTTTGAGATTTTCTTGGGCTTCTTCTAGCAGGTGGCCGGCCCGATAGGAGCTTCGCACTAGCGGGCCTGATGCCACTCCGCGAAAATCTAGCTCGCGTGCTTCGGTTGCCCAACGCTCGAATTGTTTGGGCGTGACATAACGTTCGACGGGCAAGTAGCGTGTGCCAGCGCGACCAGGGGCCAGGTATTGGCCGATCGTGAGTAGCTCGACGCCAACGTCGCGTAGCTTCTGCATCGTCTCCGTGACTTCTTGGTCGGTTTCGCCTATGCCGACCATCAGGCTGCTTTTCGTCCACAGGTCGGGGTGTAGTGACTTGGCTCGTTGCAAGACTTCGAGGCTTTGAGCGAACGAAGCACGCGGATCGCGGACGGTTTCGTCGAGGCGGGGGACGCATTCGACGTTGTGGGCAAAGACGGCGAGCGGACTGCACTCGAGCAGCTGTTCTAGTGCTTGCCAATTGCCATCGAGATCGCTGCACAGTAGTTCGATACCAATCTTAGGAAGGCGTTGTCGAACCGCTTGTATGCACTTACGGTAATGTTCAGCACCGCCGTCGGGCAAGTCGTCGCGGTTGACGACGGTAATGACGACGTACTCCAGGCCCATACGCTCGACCGCGTCGGCCAGTCGCTCGGGTTCGTCGACCTCGAGTGGCTCAGGCTGCCTGAGCGTTTCGACCGAGCAAAAACGGCAGCCGCGCGTGCATTTTTTTCCGGCGATCATAAACGTCGCGGTGCCGCGTGCCCAGCAATCGTGGATATTTGGACAACTGGCCTCTTCGCACACTGTGTGTAGTTCGTTGCCTTGGACAATATTTAACGTGCCATTGAATGTGCCTTGCAATTTTCCCGCAGGTAAATTTACGCGTAGCCACTCGGGCAACCGTGCATGGCCGTTAGGCAACATGTCTCGCGCCGGTTGACTGGAATATCGGTCCGTCACGCTCACCCAGTCAGTCCTTCAAACAGCGGCGTCGACAGATAGCGTTCGCCGAGGCTGCACATGATCGTGACGATCCGCTTACCAGCCATCTCGGGGCGGGCGGCAACTTTGGCAGCGGCGCACATGTTGGCTCCGCTGCTGATGCCGGCCATGAGACCTTCTTCTTTGGCCAGTTTGCGTGCCCAAAGAAACGCTTCTTCGTTGCTGACGGTCACGGTTTCGTCGACGATCGACATGTCGAGATTGCCTGGGATAAATCCAGCGCCGATACCTTGGATCTTATGCGGGCCCGGTTTGCCGCCGCTGATTACGGGCGAATCAACCGGTTCGACGGCGATTGCTTTGAAGCTAGCATTCTGCGTTTTCAAGTACCGACTCGTTCCCGTGATGGTGCCGCCAGTGCCGA
>JAJDEE010000190.1 GCA_029259975.1 Planctomycetota bacterium | reverse complement strand
TATGGGCAACGACAACAAGAAGTCGCTGCCGCCCAGAGTGTCACGCTATGTCTCGGCGTGCGGCGTCAAGATTTGTTAGCCGGTGCAGACGACTTCCGCGATTGCGGCATCGACCTACGCATTAGCAGCGACGACGGCAGCGTCGGCCATCACGGCCTAGTGACCGAACTCTTGCAGCAAACGCTCGACGAAAAACCGTCTGCCTCGTGCCGCATCGCCTGTTGCGGTCCGGAGCCAATGATGGAGGCAGTCGCCAAACTCGCGAATGCACAAGAAGTACCTTGCGAAGTTTCGCTAGAAACGCCGATGGCCTGCGGAATCGGCATCTGCTTCAGCTGCGTCGTAAAAACCAAACAACCGAGCGGCGACTGGGACTACAAACGCACCTGCGTCGACGGACCAGTATTTGAGGCTGAGAAGATCGTCTGGTGAGACAACCAACGCTCTAGCTCTTCAGCGTCTTGATCGCCTTCGACAGCCGCGACTTGGTGCGGGCAGCGTTATTGGCGTGGATGACATTTTTGGCAGCTGCCTGATCGATCTTCTTGGTGGCAACCTGAAACGCCTTCGTACTGCCTTCGACGTCGCCAGCTTCGACCGCGGTGCGAACACTTTTGATCAGTCCACGAACATGGGATTTGACCGCTCGGTTGCGGAGACGGTGGACTTTGTTTTGGCGTAAACGCTTTTTGGAACCAAGTGAATTCGGCATCGAGTTCGCTTCTTTATCTGGGAAGTGGATGGGCGCCCACCCGAAGTGGGCGATGCGAATCACCTACTATCGCGTAATCGGGCGATTTTGTCCAGTCGGTCAGCCACATCACGGTAGCCAAAATCCAGGGCGGCCAAAGTCGTCAAATGCCCCTCCGCCCGGTCCATTTCCTGCATTCCCGTGGCCAAAACTCCAGCCCGGTAGAGTGCCTTGCGATAAATCTCGGATTCTGGCTCGCTGAGCTTCCTGAGGGCCTCAATTGCCTGCTCGTAGTGCGACAAAGCCAACTTGTATTGCTCGATATGCTGGAAACACTCGCCCAGCTCGACCAAGACGACTAATTCCCGCTTCGAGTCAGTACGGGCCGCCTGCAGCACGGAAATCGCCTCTTTGATCTTGCCAGCACGCTTCAGCCGAAGTCCCAGCTCATACTTCAGCCGCAGATTGGTCGAGTCACGCTCGACACGAGCGGCATAAATCTCCAATTCGACCTGGTTTGCCTGAATCCTGAATCGGTGAACCAGCTCATTGGCTTCGTCGTTGGGGTCTTGTTGGTAGCACTGCTCGGCAAGGGCGAGTTGATGCGAAACTCGGCGAAGCTGAACGTCTTCGAGTTGCGATCGTATCTGCAAGTCGCTGCTGCCGCAGGCGTTCAGGCCTTGCCCAAGTAGTTGTTCAGCTTCGTCAAATCGTAGCTCTCGCAAAAAAAGAGCGGCCAGCTGAACGTATTGTTCCGCGGCTGTTGGATCGTCGGCAATGGCTGCCAGTAGGCGGACTTCCGGCGGACGGCCATCGACCGGCTCGGCATTTGTGGAAAGCTGGGCGACAGACATCGCGGGCATGGGCAAACTGTCTTGGTCGTTGCAGTAGCTCGAGCTGTTGGAAAGCAGTGAGGAATCGTAGCCACCTTTATCGATTGTCTGTTCCACCGACAGCCGAGCAATTGCCTGACGGGCTTGCTCGTCTTGCGGCAGTGCCAATTTGACGCGTTGCCAGCAGGCAATCGCCTGATCGAACTGGCCCATGCGCTGCAGAGCCAGGCCTGCCTGACGGTTGACTTCGACATCTTTGGCGTCAGCGTTGAGCGCACAACGAAGGCAGTACAGCTGACATTCGTCACTTTGCAAATGTCCGTAAGCCGCCGCCAACGCCAGTAATGTGGCGATATCCCACGGGTTGAGCGCAAGCGCGGCACAGCCGGCAGTCATCGCGGCTTCCCATTCGCCTTTGCCAGCAGCCTTTGTAAGAGAAGAGCGTTTGCTTTTGATTTTCAACCCTGCTAAACGACTCCCTTTCTGCCGGTCGCCGTTTTTTTTGTGTAGGTTTGCTAGGAAACTTTGAAGATACACAAGGTTTCCAGGGTCTTCGACCAGGCACTGTGTAAAAAGCTTGTTCGCGTAGTCGAAATCTTGCTTGTCAACACATCGCTGTGCATGTTCGAAGACTTTCTGCAAGCGCTGACGAGAAGCCGCTGTGAGTGGTGAGGTGCTGCCGGGCCAATTACTGGAGGTTTCTAGGTTCATTCACAAGTTCCCTGACAAAAATGCTCGAACGCATTCTATTTCCTCTGGGTGCTACGCAGAGTGGCATCCTCAATGTATTCTATCATAAGAAGACAGACTACTACGAGCCGTTTGAGTAACCGATATGCCCCAGCAGACAGGCAAAGTTTATTTGGTAGGAGCAGGTCCGGGAGATCCTGGGCTGCTCACGCTGCGCGGATGCGAACTACTCGGACAAGCCGAAGTCGTGTTTTACGATTATCTGGCCAATCCGCTCTTGTTGGGGCACGCCTCCAGATCTGCCAAGCTGGTCTGCTTGGGGCGGCATGGGCTAGGGAGAGTGCTTGCGCAAGGCGAGATCAATCAGCAAGTGATTACTGAAGCCCAGGCGGGCAAAATGGTGGTGCGGCTCAAGGGGGGGGACCCGTCGATTTTTGCGAGGACAGGCGAAGAGATTGCGGCATTGGAGGAGGCGGGCATCGGCTACGAGGTTGTGCCAGGTGTGACGGCGGCGTTGGCGGCGAGCAGCTACGCAGGCGTGCCGCTAACACATCGCGATCATGCTTCATGTGTGGCATTTGTGACGGGTCAAGAATGTCGCGACAAGAAGGGATCGACTCTCGACATAGCCAATCTAGCCAATTTCCCAGGCACTCTGGTTTTCTATATGGGCGTGACGACCGCACCTGTTTGGGCCAGCGAATTGATGATGCACGGGAAACCTAGCGAGACACCCGTAGCAATCGTGCGACACGGGTCGTTGCCCGAACAGCAAACGATACGGACCACCCTCGGTGAAATCCCAGAGGTCTTGGCACCGGGCAAAATGCGCCCGCCGGCGGTCGTGATAGTTGGCGATGCGGTCGCCGCGCAAACAACTACCAGCTGGTTTACATCGCGGCCCCTATTTGGGCAAACGGTACTAGTCACACGGCCATCTCGCCAAGCTGCTCAGCTTCGATCGCAGTTGAATGCTTTGGGGGCGACGTCATTATTGCAACCAGCTATCGAAATTGAACCGCTCAGCGATTGGTCGAAAGTTGATAAGACGATCAAGAATCTTGCTTCGTACGATTGGTTAGTTTTTTCCAGCGCAAATGGAGTGCGATTTTTCTTCGATCGACTGTTAGCAAACGGCGATGACCTTCGGCAGTTGGCAGCTTGTTGCTTAGCAGCCATTGGCCCTGCGACGTCCGCAGAACTGGCAAAATATCATTTGCGAGCCGATCTCCAGCCAGAAAAATATCGCGCCGAGGAGCTTGCCGAGCAACTGATACCACTGGCGACGGGCAAACGTATGTTGCTGCTGCGGGCCAGCCGTGGACGCGAAGTGCTAGCCGAGACGCTTATCAACGCCGGCGCTAAGGTCGAGCAAGTGGTGGTTTATGATAGCCGCGATGTAACAGCGGCGAAAACCGAGATTCTCGACGCACTACGCGCTGGCCAAATCGATTGGGTAACGGTCACCAGCTCTGCTATCGCGCGGTCATTGGTTGGGCTATTTGGCGATTCGCTACGGCAAACGAAGCTAGCCGCGATTAGTCCGCTAACGGCGGCGGTACTCGACGAGGCCGGGTACGCACCGACTGTTGTGGCCGATGATTATACGACCGAAGGTTTGCTGCGAAAAATGGTCCCGTAGCCGTGGTGGTTGGGCGGCAAAATTCTTTTCCCGGCTACCCGAAACGAGCCAGAACATTCTACGGCTCGTTTCGGAATCCCCAGCTAATAACCACGCCAAGTGTACTACGCAGATTTTATGGCGCGGATTCCATAGCGCAGATTCCATAGCTAGCTAACAAGCCATTTTTTCAAATGGCAGACTGTGCCAGTTCGTCTCGAGGTTGGTTAATGGTAGCAAATTGTGCTCGTATTCGACGATCATACGCGTCAGTTGAGCAACCGAATCAGCTTGCATCACTTCGAAAACTCGCCGGCGGCGATTTTCGACCGTTCGCAGGCTCACGTCCAAACGCTTGGCAATCGTGCGGTTTTTCTTTCCATCTAGCATTAACTGCAGTACCGAACGATCTTGAGACGCCAACTTTTTCAATCTAGTTTCAAGAGAGAATAAGTGCCGTTTTCGACTGAAATCTCGTTCGCTACGATGCAGCGCCTCTTGCACGGCATTCCAAAGCTCGTCGTCTCGGAATGGCTTGTCGAGTACCGTGACGACACCGCTACGAAGTGAGCGCACAGTCGCCGAGGTATTTGCGTAGCCCGTCAACACAACGACTGCCAAAGCAATTCCGCGCCGTACCAGCCGCTGATGGACTTCCAACCCATCGAGACCAGGCAGTCGAAGATCTAGAATAACACAACCGGGCTGTTTATCGTCGACATGATCAAGAAATTCGGTCGGCGAGTCATATAGCTTGACTCGATGCCCAAATGTTTGGACCAACTCTGCCACTGCCCGGCAAATTTGAGGATCCTCGTCAACAACATAAACTACTGGTTCAATTTTGGCTTCAGACATAACAACCCCAACACAAAGATATAAATGAATATGAAATCACAAATTCGCAGGAGGGATCAGCTGGGCAAGATGATGAATATGTGCCCTAGGCTTCGCCTACCATTTCCTGCTGGGAACCGAACCCTAGCGAGGGCAAGATCCACAAGAAGCCGCAGTTTGCTGGGCAATCCCAACACTCTTATCGTATAAAGCCACTAGGCTAAGAATATCCGCAAATCCCGATCAACGACTGCGGACATCCGCAGAAAAAGCGATTTCGAACTTAAATAACAGGCCCGAAAAGAATTGGTGGACTTAGAGATTTTGAACTTCTGTAATGACTCCAGCCGTTATCGCCATGCGAACCAATTCGGCCAAAGAAGTGGCCTCGAGCTTATGGAAAATCTTTTGTCGATGGTTTTCCACCGTGCGGACGCTAACGTCCAGTCGATTGGCGATCACTTTGTTGGCGTTTCCGGCAACGATGTATTCCAGGACTTCACGCTCTTTTGGCGTAAGCAATTCGAGCCGTTGCAAGACGGTCACTTTCCAACGCTCAAGTCCCCAATTTTGCTCGTCAGCTGCGATGCCAGTGCGGATGGCTTCCC
>JAJDEE010000189.1 GCA_029259975.1 Planctomycetota bacterium | reverse complement strand
GAGCGATCAGCGTGCGAAGTATCTCACGTTTGGTGGACCAATCGGCATCATCGAGACTCGAAGAGACGGTCTTTGAAAAATCGTCAAGGCACGCGAGTGCTTCTCGCAAAGTTGCTTGTTCGCGAGTTTCTGTCTGTAGCTTTGCAAGTTGTGATTCGACATCGGTCAATCGTTTTCTCGCTCGTTCGATTCGCGAATTGAATTCTTCACGAGTTAATACGCCATCGGTATAAGCGTCGATGAGTCGATTCACCGAATGCTGCGCAGTGGATACTTGCTTCTTTAGCGACGCCTCGCTGGACGATACTTCTGGCGAGGATAATCGACGTTCGTATTCCTTGCGAAGCAACTTGGGATGACGTAACAGCTCGCAGGCGTCGTTCCAAACGGCTTGGTCAAGTTTGTCGGTACGTATCTGCTTGTTGTGGCATACTCGCTTGCCGCCAAAGCGATAGGCATCCGACCCGATGCAACGGTAGTAGGCATAGGGCACTTTTCCTTTGGCAGCGCTACGGCTGACTTTTTTGCCGTAGTAGGCATAGCCACAAGACTCGCATTCGAGTAGCCCCTGTAACAGATAAGTCGCTCCGCGTTTTCGTTCGCGGCCGCGCTGACGATTCTCTGTTAGTTGTAGATCAACGGCTGAAAAAAGTTCTTCGGATACGATGGCGGGTACAGCGATCGAAATCCGATCGGTGACGTTGGTGTCGTATGTCGAGCCCGTTCGGCGCGGAGTTTTCGAGCCTCCTCGCGGAGTGCGCAATTGCGTACGTCGCGGTCCGGTGCGTGTCTTGCCAAACGCCGCAAAACCTTTGTACGCAGGGTTCTTGAGCATTGCCCAGATCGTCGTGCGGTCCCACCACGACTTGCCTCTCGGCGAGGGAATCTCTTTTTCATCCAAGCGCCGCTTGGTTTCACCAATCGAAATTCGGTCGCGACCCACCCACTCGAATATCTGTTTGACTACTGCTGCGTGAGCGTCGTTAATCTCGTAGGACGCCGCACCACCCCCTTCTCGTTTCGAGATGTAACGATAACCGTACGGTGCATTGGAAAGCACATTCACACTCCCCCGAGTGGCGGCGTGCCGTTTGCCACGTCGACTCCGTTCCATGATCTTCGCCCGCTCGTATTCGGCAAACATCCCTTGCATCTGCAGCAGCAAGTCTTCTTCTGGACTGGCCCCGATCGCTCGATTGAGAAACACAAGCTCTACGTCGTGCTTCCTTAATTCGTCAACAAGAAGAACCTGGTAGGCGTACTTGCGAGAAAGCCGGTCGGGCGAGTGAATGTAAAGTTTTTCCAAACCGCCGACATAAGCCGTGTCGCGCAATTGTTCCAACGCAGGCCGCAGCAAGGACGCGCCGCTCACACCATCGTCAATGAAACATAAATGGTCATCAAGCGTATGGCCATCGTTGGTGATTCGCTCGCGAAGAGCTGCAATTTGACTTTCAATCGTTTGTTCTTGCGCCTGCTGGTCTGAGGAAACGCGAGCGTAGATGGCCACGCGTGTTGCAGACGCCTTGGACACATCGCTGGGGGGCGATTGGGTCATGCGGCTCGCCTCTTTTCGACATTACCTGTACTGGAGGGATCTGCCATCGTGAGGTCGCTTAGGCAGGACGCTCGCAGTTCCACCTCGTAGACCAATTCAAAAGCGCGAGCTAGCAACTGCCGTTCAATGCGCACTGGCTCGAAACCTCTTGCTACCATTGCCATCGCATCCTTACTAGCTTGCCTCGGTGAGTCGTCCATGACATTGCTCCTAGAAAATAGTGTCCGTTGATTGCAGTAAACCACGACTACCAATCCACTTACGGTGGATTCCAGCCTTCGCCATACCCGGGAACAAGGCTGGCTCGTGGGATCAAACGATCGTAGAACCCACCCATGTTGGCAATATCGTTGGAGGAGCGATTTCGCCGTTGTTGGCGAACCTCTACATGCGGCGATTTCTGTTGGGCTGGAAGGTCTTGGGGCACGAACGGCGTCTACAAGCGAAGATTGTTAACTATGCCGATGATTTTGTCATCTGTTGTCGCAAGGGAAACGGTGCTGAGGCACTGTCTGCCATGCGGTCGATGATGGATCGGCTCAAACTGACAGTCAACGAAGAGAAGACACACTTGTGCCGGTTGCCGGACGAAACATTCGACTTTCTCGGTTACACGTTTGGGCGTCTCTGGTCGCGTCGCACGGGCGGTTCCTATTATGGAATGCGTCCGTCGGCAAAAGCGATTCAGCGACTCCATCGTGCTATCCACGAAAAGACAAGTCGACGTTGGTTGTGGACCGATCTAGAGGAACGTGTCGCTACGATCAACCGTGTGTTGATTGGCTGGGCGAACTACTTTTCGGTGGGGACCGCAGCCAACACGCATCGTGCGGTCGACGCTTATGTCTTCCAGCGGTTCCGTCAGTGGTGGTGTGCCAAACACAAGGGTCGCAATCGGAGAGACGCACGCTTCTCCAAACAATATGCGAATGGGCAGATCGGCCTGGTCCGACTGCGTGATCGGCGACGCCACGTTGCGTGAGCGAACGTATGAGTCTTTGTCCGAAAGCCGGATGCGGGAAAGCCGCACGTCCGGTTTGATGAGGGGGAGTGTGGAAACGGAGCAAGGTGAAGGACATTAGGGCACCGGCAACCGAAAGGGCCGGCAACAGACCAAGCCAAAACCTAAACCACCGCGTCACCTCCCTACTCTACAACTTAACCAAAACGACTTTTGCGACCCCCCCGTTCAAAAGCAAGACCGCTCGTTGACGCTTGCCGGTTAGTCTCAACGTGCCGATACGGCCCAGCATCCAGCGGAGTTTTGCGCTGTTGGCATCCCCAAGTTTCGCAAAACCCAGGCAGTTGCGCAGCCCTTGATATTTCGCAACGCGTTGCCAGCAAGTGACTTACCGTTTTTACCCCCATAGAAATTGGGGCGACTTTTGCGAACAAAAACGCGATTCGATTTGCTAGCGCAAAAAGGTCAAAACTCGCAGAAGTGCCAAACCACACGACGACGTACACCTGGGACCATCGCAATCGGTTGACGTCAGTCGAAGATTTTGACGCGAATGATGTGCGTCAGCAAGAGATCGACTATCGCTACAACGATGGCACCGATACGGGATAATCCATTGGATAAAGGTGGCATATTGTTTGCTACAGGAGATCGCTACATTGTAGCAGAAGGGTGCCGTAGAGAAGAAGTTCGGAATTTTTGGTGTCTGAACGTAATTCGACGACTTCGTTATGGCAGCTTCGGATAGAGCAAGCAGTAGCTCACAAAGCTATTGGGCAACAGGGATGCAAACAGCGATTTCAGAGCCTGCTTATTTGCAGGACTCTGAGGTCGCTGTGCCTAGTTTGCGTACGTTAGAAAGCATTTGGTGAGACCGATTATCAGTGGTTACCCCAGGATGGATATTTTTTCCACTTCACCACGAGTAATTTTTTGGTTGCGGCGATCATAGAGTCCTGTGGTACGAGTATCACTGTGCCCGGCCATCCGCTGAGCCTCGGTGATCGTGCCCCCGTTTTCGAGGTAGTTGGTAATCCCCGTCCCCCGAAAACTATGATTGCAAATCTTTCCGTTGATCCCCGCCGCCTTGCATCGCCGCTTAATCATCCGCCAAGCATCCTGCCGACTCATGCGATTGTCGGTGAGTAGCCCGGAGCGGCCACGCGTAGAACGAAAGAGGGGCTGCCGCTTGGTAGGTCTGCCATTCTTTCCCAATTCAAACGGAAACGCCTCCACGCCACCGGCTGCCGAGATATAGGCATCCAGGTA
>JAJDEE010000188.1 GCA_029259975.1 Planctomycetota bacterium | reverse complement strand
CGTTTGCGTTGTTCCAGTTCGCGAATACGTGTTTCTGGAACATCAACCACTAATAGAACAACGTCATTCTCGACTAACTCAAAAACAATTTGGTTCGGGTTCACCGATTCGCCCGACTTGATCATCCGCTTCGAGATTGTCGCGTTGACAGGCGAACGCAGCGTTGCGTCATCAAGATTTTTGACGGCGATTTCATGCTGTGCGCGGGCCAATGCCAAGTCGGTTACCAGCTTTTGTAGTTCTGAATCGGACACGGCCGAGCGATTCGTCTGTCGTACTTGTTGGGCACGCTGAAGGTCGGAAGTCACTTTTTCGATCTGAGCGGCAGCTTCGCTTTTGCGCGCTCGGAATACGCGGTCGTCCATCGTCGCTAGAACTTGCCCTGCCTCGACACGATCGCCGTCATCGAGCGGGTGCCCGTTGTTGTTGGTGCCGAGCGAAACGATTCGCCCGGTGACCGGAAAGCCAATCTGATAGGTTTCCCACGGTTGTATTTTCCCGGCGTACGTCGAGAGAATCTCGCACAGTTGCACCTGAACGGGAGTAATAGCGACTGGTGACTTGGGTGCCGCAACGGCAGGATGCTTGCGAACTAGTATTTCTTTATGCCTTTCATTGAGGTGCTCTTTGGCGCTAAGTTTCCACATCACTCCCACGGCGAAGATCGTAACCGCGATCAGCACCAGGTAGTGAACGACTCTTTCGGTGAGGGCCTTCATCTAGGAACGTCCAAAGGGGCAAAGCTCAGGTAGGCGGGCAACAAGGCAGAGAACAGCTGTTTGCTGTCAAGTCTGTTCGATAACACCATGATAGATTCTAGATACGCTAGCGGCAAGCCAGGATAGGCCGCGACTCAAAAGCAACAACCCTCGAATAATAGCGAGCCGATGCGCACTAGAGTCGCGCCTTCGCGAATTGCCACCTCGAAGTCGTGGCTCATGCCCATCGATAACTCTGTTAGCTCTACTTCGGGTGGACAGTCAGGGACGACCCGATCGCGTAATTCACGAAGTGTTGCGAAATTGCGGGCGGCTGTCGTGGTGCCTCCTTCGCGCGCGGCCATCGTCATAAGGCCGCTGACTTTTACGTGAGGGAAATCGGCCAGCTGGGGCAAGATTTCTTTCAAGCCATCCGACGAGAGTCCGTGCTTTGCCTCGTCGCCTGAGCAATTGATTTCGAGCAGTATGCGAACTTGGCGATCTTGTTCGGTGGCTGCTTTGTCGATTGTTTTCAGCAAGCGTAAACTGTCAACGCTGTGAATGAGATCGGCCAGCGGTAAGGTGCGTTGCACTTTATTGCGTTGTAAGTGGCCGATCATGTGCCACCGGGCTGAGGCCAAATCGGAAAGACTAGCCTTGTTCCATAGCTGCTGAGGACGGCTTTCGCCTAATACTTGGCAGCCAGCTGCCAAGATCGCAGCGGTGGCCGTCGCGTCGACATACTTTGTGACCGCCACGAGTTGCACACGCTCGTCAGCGCGACCGGCAGCCTCTTGCGCCGTGACGATGCGCTGTTGCACACGAACAAGATTTTCTGCGATTCGTTGATTGATGCTAGTCATGAAAAAATAATTCTACACCTGTGGAGCCTAACCGTACCATTATTTGCCTTGTGGAGCGTCTTTCAAAATGGCTACAATACCCTACCTTAATGTGTGAATTTTAGACACCACATTCTTACGGTACAAATGTGATTCGGGGAGAGACGATGCAACACTTTTTTAGCAGCGTGATCGCATGCACGATATTATTTCAAACCACTTCCTTGGCCGCTGAGGGACCTTGGCCACAATGGCGCGGGCCTGAACGTAACGACCTCTCTAGCGAAACCGGCTTGCTGCAAACGTGGCCCGAAGGCGAACCTAAGCAGCTGTGGATGTCTCACGATTGCGGACTTGGCTACTCGGGGCCAGCCATCGTTGGGGACCGACTCTTTATTTTAGGTTCGCGCGAGGGCACCGAGATGCTGCTCTGTTTCAACGCGACCAGTGGCGAAGAAATCTGGGCGGCAGAGCTAGGCCCAGAGCTAGACAACAACTGGGGAAATGGTCCACGTGGCACACCAACCGTTGATGGCGAGCACATCTATGCCTTGGCTGGCAAAGGAAATCTCCACTGTTTTCGAACCACAGACGGTGGCCAGGTTTGGTCGAAAACGATGCAAGAGCTAGGCGGCGAGATTCCCCACTGGGGGTATGCCGAGTCGCCCCTGATCCACAGTAATAAAATCCTTTGCGTCCCCGGTGGCGAGCAGGGCACCATCGTCGCACTCGACAAACACACAGGCGAGCTGCTTTGGCAGACCAAGGATCTCACCGACGGCGCGCATTATTCGTCGATCGTCGTTACTGAACACGCTGGCAAGACGATGGGTGTACAATTGCTGGAAAAGCAACTTGTTGGTTTCGATTTGGCCGATGGCACATTGCTGTGGTCCGTCCCCTGGGGCGGTAGTGTCGCGGTCATCCCGACGCCCGTATTTTGGCAGAATTGCGTTTACGTCACTTCCGGCTACGGTGCTGGCTGCATGTTGGTCCGCGTCAGCGACGACTTTTCTGCCGAAGTTGTCTACGACAACAAGCTGATGACCAATCATCACGGCGGCGTCATATTGTTGGGCGACCACATCTATGGCCATTCAGACAAAAAAGGCTGGACCTGCCAAGATATCGCCACCGGCAAATAAATCTGGCGCGAGCGCCGCGCCCTCGACAAAGGCGCCATTGCCTACGCCGACAAACGCTTTTACTGCCTCGGCGAAGACAGCGGCGACGTGTCACTCATCGCCGCCAACACCGAGGGCTGGAAAGAACATGGCCGATTCACCCTCGACCCCCAGTCTGAGCTGCGTAAATCGCAGGGCCGTATTTGGACGCACCCAGTCATAGCCAACGGGCGATTGTATCTACGCGATCAAGAGTTGCTCTACTGTTTTGACGTGCGGGCAGAATAGAAAAACATCAGCTACCGACAAAGTTGTCGTTTACCCGCATGGACGAACTTCATCGGCCCGGCGTCACTTTCTAGCATTTGCTGTTTGTGCTTGCTAGGCTGCTGCTTCCTCGTCGTTTGTGTCGGCGTCAGTCTTGTCATAGAAGCAAAGGGCGAAGATTATTAAAACGACTGCCGCCATGCCGGCCGGAAGCAACCAGAACTCTTTCCACTGGGCCATCGTCTCGCTCAGCAGCGTAGTATCTAAACCCTCGGGCAAGTTGACCGAGAACATCCGGCCTAACGATTGACCGAAAGTGAGCGTTTCTTGCGTTTTGAGGCTGCCAATCGCTTCGTTCAAGGATTCGTACTGAGTCATGGTACTACCGAAACGATCACCGGCAACCCAGTACCCGAAATACATGCCGATACCTTGGGTGAAAAAAACAAGCATACTTTGCGCCTGGCCTCGCAATTCGGAGGGGGCTTTTTTGTCGGTGTACATGAACCCTGTGACGAAAAAGAAGTCGTAACAGACGCCGTGCAGCAGTACCGCCAACAAGATCATCCACGTTGCTTGATCTGGTGCACCAAACGCGAACAACAGATATCTGCCGACCCAGGCCGCCATTCCTACAAGAATCATCCACTTTACGCCTAGGCGGCGAAAGAAGAACGGGACCAGTAGCATAAAAAAGATTTCACTCATCTGCCCCAACGTCATCGTTGAGGCGGGTTGATCAAAGCCGACGTGGCCCAAATAGTTCGACGTGTAACTGTAATAGTAAGCGAGCGGAATACACACCAAAGTCGAACAAACAATGAAAATGAGAAAGGGCAGGCTTTTCATCATGCCAAGCGCATCCAGCATCAACAACGAACGCATGCTAATGGGCTTGCCTTTGGCCGGGGCTGGCGTGTGCGGCAAGGTAAAACTGTACAGACCTAGCAAAACAGAGCATCCACCAGCGAGCGAAAACATCCGAAAGTCAGCCGACCAACCGTTGAAGCCGAGGAACAAGCCGGCTGTAATCCAGCCGATCGTACCCCAGACACGGATCTTCGGGAATTCGTTTTGGTCACTCACATTCGCAAACGTGATCGAGTTGCCAAGCCCCAGCGTTGGCATATAGCACAGCAAGTGCCCCAAAAACAACCACACCATCGTTTTGCTATCGCCCGCCTCTGCATAGCCAGGCACCAAAAAAAGCAAACCCCCGCCCAAGAGCAGCAACACTCCCATCACGATTTGCGAAGGAAAAAAACGGTCAGCGATCAGCCCAAGAAAGAGTGGCGAAATGATTGCCGCAATGGGTGCCGCTCCGTAAGAAGCCCCAATGATTTCCTGAAGATCATTCGCTCCCAGGCAAAGTCCCAGCGTGGCAAACCACGCACCCCAAACGAAGAACTGCAAAAACATCATGACCGAGAGGCGGATTTGTGTTGAGTTCAACTTAGGATTCCTCCGAGAAGATGGCGTAAACGAATGCGATTAAGAGAAGTTGTGCAAGACAAACGAACTCGGATTGTACCCGCAGACGGTGCCGGTGGCTAGCTTTCGCTTTTTCCTGGAAGGCAAACTGCGAAGTCCTTTCTAACTGCTCTGCCAGCCTATAAAAAAGATAAATGAATCACGACGACACGACGGGCACGACGTAGTCAACTCGTGGTGCCCGACGTGTCGTCGTGGTTCAATTTTATATTTCCGTCACGATCACGTAATTTCCTTGATGGGCAGTCCGCCTGTTTGGCACGATTGCGCGTTTTGACATTTTTGCGCTAGCGACCCAAAACGCGTTTTTATTCGCAAAAGTCGCCCCAATTTTCCTGGGGGTAAAATCAGTAAGTCACTTACTGGCAACACGTTGTGAAATATCAAGGGCTGCGCAGCTGCCAAAGTTTTGCGAAATCGGGCGGAGGAAACAGCGCAAAACTCCGCTGGATGTTGGGCCGTCTCGGCACGCTGAGACTAGCCGGCAAGCGTCAACCTGCGATAATGCTTTTGGACTAGGGAGTCGCAAAAGTCGCCATGGCCAAGTTGTCAAAGAACAAGCGGCGAAGTGAGACGCCGATGACAACTTAGCAGATAGCCGACGAGAAATCAGAGGCGATTTTTGGCCGGGGGACGCGGAGCAGAAACTTGAACTGGACCAGTCCCGGATGCCATTCGGACCGGCACCCGTTTTCTGTCACCCCGTTTTCTGTCCACGCCGGTGCGTCGCAGCTTCAGCCCGTTTCCTACGGCAGGTGTGCACTCCGACGCATCTATGAACGGATCATTGTCACGCATCAATGGTTGGCTTCAATTGCATCGGCTCCTTATGTTCCGAGTTGTCTCTTTGCCACACCCGTGAACTCGAATCTACCCTCCAGTTCCCTGAAGTCTAGATTAACAATCTCCCAACCATCTTGTCCGAGCCGGTTTAGATAGTCATCAACTTCTGAGCGGTCCTTTCCTCTGAAGAATCCGCCAGCAGGAACATCTTTTGAGTCCACAATTAGATACTCCCATTTTGACATTCTGACCACCTTTCCAAGCAGAGCATGATTTCATTAGCAGGAATTTGATTCACGCATCGCAAGAGTTGCCATCGACTCAGATAGTGTATTCGTCGGCTTTACATGGATATGGGAATCTATCGGGATATAACTCCCTTCGGAGTTTCACTCCGAACGCAGACTAGCGTCGTCAATCGGCGACGCGGGTGAACCGTCGTTATTATCCGACTACCTCATAGCCAGTAACCGCAATAATAGACTATTGAGAAAATCGGCGAAGGCGATAGGTGTAATACTGTGGGCCGCGCAAGTAGATTGCTGTACCTACTACGAGACCGAACATGTAATGAAGGCCTCCGTCCCCAGCAAATGTGACAAGCAAAGCAAAGGCACACGCCCAACCAATGCGTTCACGATGGCTATACGTTACCGGCACCCTAGAAATAATTTCCAGGTACTCTCCGTAGCGGGACGCAATAAAAAAGGCGATTATCGCCACAATCACCAAAAGTGTCCAAGACATGGTAATCCTTGTATATTGAAGGGCTAGTAAAGGCCGTGTTGCATCCGTCAGTGTATTCGCAATCCATTTACGAATCTTGGCGTAATCGAGACAAAAATGGCCTCTTGACCGTCGGCTTGCGAACAGTTGGTAACTCACCGCTGTCTTGAGCAGCATAAGCGAAACTGCGTTGATATCGCTGAAAGAGTCTTGGGCTAACGCACTTGAAAAGAAGCAGTGGTTTGCGTTACCCCAAGAGACCTACCCCCAAAAGAGTGCGGGTTTCTCTTAAAACAGACAAAATAACGTAACTTTTCCGATTCTTCGGACAAAGCACTAGACATTACAGGATAAACGATTATTCTGAATGTTGTGGCATCCCAGTTAATCGTTATCAACGAATAGCCGTTTATTCAAACAGGCCAGTGTTTTCTGTATCTTTTTCTTTGGCGGAGTAGTTTCTTATGAAGTTACAACTGTACGTGGCATCGCTGTCCTTATGTCTGTTAGGCCAAACGGCGTTTGCCGATCTAGTGATTACCGAAGTGGTTCCTAGTCCAGGTGGTGCCAATACTTTATTGCAAGGCATGGACTGGTGGGAACTGACAAATACGGGTCCGAGCGCTGCGTCGCTCGATGGCTTCGAATGGGTTGACCGTCCGGTTGACAATGACCAAACAGCGGTATTCCCCAACGGAATCTCCGTTGCCAGCGGTGAGTCGATCGTCATCCTTCGGGATAAAGATGCTTCCGATGTTGTTATTCCTGGCGTTGAGGCTGCGTTCCGTTCGGACTGGGGCTTGGCTCCGTCGGTCCAAATCTTGTTGGAGAATCAGTTCACGGGCCTCCAAACTTTTTCCGGCTTGGGCAGCACAACCGAGTTGATTCACTTGTATGACGGTCCCCCGCCTACTTTGGGTGCTGGGAACCTTCTCGCCAGTGCCCCAGAAGGCATTGCAGCCACAGGGGTCTCGTTTGAGTGGGGCACCGACCAGGGAGGCA
>JAJDEE010000187.1 GCA_029259975.1 Planctomycetota bacterium | reverse complement strand
GTCATTCGTTATTTGCAAGGTGTTTGTCGCGCGTTGATGAAGCAAAAAGATGGCTGCTTTTACTTGCTTGAATTCCGCACGAGCAGCGAGCAAATCGACAAGCTCGCCCCACACGCTTTCAGGCAGCCCCGAGCTTTCGGCCGCTTGACGAATGGCACTAATTATCGGCCCAAGTCGTGTCGAACTCGGGGTGTAGCTGAGCAACAACACATTCGTCTTGGTGGCCAGTTCTGCTAAGGCTGCATGATCGAGACCGTGCTTCTCGCCCAGTTCCCGTGCAAGCGTCGGCCCCGCCGCTTCGAGTAAAAAAGTCCGATTTATCGACAGCCGATCCGCGCCAGCTGAGTGGACGGGCAGGCTTGGTAATTCGACTTCCAACAGTTTTGCTTCTGCCTCCGCTTGATCTAACCGCGTGCCGTAACTCTCCCAGTTACGTCCCTTGGCTTGCAACGCTGCGGCCATACTCCAATCGCTGCACATCCGCCAAGCAGCCAACAATGTACGCGTTGCCTGTGGCGATCTAGCCTGGGATCGAGCTATTGTCGTCTCCACGCTCTCCGCAGCAGGAGCTAGTTCAGTCTCCTCCAGCTCCACCATTCCTTCATCACTCGCAGAATCACTTTGAAGGATCTCAGGCGCTGGTGCCTCTGGTTCCGATGGGGAAATCTTGGGAGCAGAGGGTGCAGCTCCGCCTGGTTCATAGCGAATTTCCTGCCAGCAGCCCGCGCAGCCTAGGCTCAGGACGATCGTTACCAGCATCTGCCCGGTGGTTAACCGTCGAGATCGAGAAAAGTGTTGGCAGCAACCATGTGCCTGGACCATAGTCATTTTAAGCAAAAGTGGTTTATAATAGTAAAGTCCCTGAATCTTCGTCCCTGGATCTTCAGCAGCGTCGTAATCCTGAACAGATAATCTGACGAAGATTACATTGCAGAGCAAGATGAAGATTAGGACATAGGATTCAAACCCCGTTTCTCTCACACTATCGGTCGTTCATTTGCCCATCGAACCGAACACAACTGAGAACAAACCCCATACGCGGCGAAAATTTCTTGGCCGGGCTGTTCGCGGCTGCCTTCTCGGCAGCGCAGGCGCTTTGGGGTATGCCTATGGCATCGAGCCTCACTGGGTCGACGTGGTCCGGTTGCAGCTGCCGATCGCCCATTTGCCAGACGCCTTGGTAGGTCGTCGGATCGTACAAATCTCCGACATTCACGTCGGCGGGTCGGTTGCCGACAGTTATATGACGCATGCACTTGCCAGCCTGGCCGAGCTTCGGCCCGATCTGATCGCCATCACAGGCGACTTGATGACTAGTCACCGAGACGAACAAGTAGACCATGCTTTAGAAGTTTTTCAGTACTTGCCACCTGCTCCGCTCGGTCGATTTGCGATTCTTGGCAATCATGATTATGGGCGCGGTGGCAACTATTCGCAAACGGCCTCTCGGTTAACAAACGGCTTGGCTGATCTCGACGTGCAAGTATTACGCAATCAGATCGTAGACGTGGCTGGGCTTCAATTGGCGGGTCTCGACGAATTATTGTTTCGACAATGTTTGATTAAGCCGACGATGAGGCAGCTTGATCCGCAGCGGTCGATGCTCACACTTTGCCACAACCCCGACGCGGCCGATCAACCGGGCTGGGAAGATTTTCAAGGCTGGATTTTGGCAGGTCACACGCACGGCGGGCAATGTAAATTTCCTGGTTTCAACCCGCCGATCACACCCGTCTGGAACAAGCGGTACACTTCTGGCACGTTCAGTCTCAGTGGCAACCGTCAGATGTATATCAACCGTGGCTTAGGCTATTTTCATCGCGTACGATTCAATTGCCGCCCGGAAGTCACGCTGTTTACGTTGGAACGTGCAGAGATGGGTTGAGCAGGACCGAAATTGTCCGAGGAAAGCCTTGCTCAGAACGTTCCGAAATCCGACTCGATTTACGAGCCGAGACACGGCTCACCGCTTTGACAATGGCTTTTGCTGAGTGCTGTTTTTTTGCGCGATTTCCCCGGTGGGACGGTTCTCCAAAAAAGCAAACAGGTCGGCGACTTCGCCGAGCGACAGTTTGTTAAGCAGTCCGGTCGGCATGACCGACTGGCGACTGACTTGGAGATCGTCGATATCGGCGTGGGCCAGATCGATTTTTTCGCCGTCAGAGAGCAGCACGGTGATGCCCGTCTCGCCGCGCGGGATGACCAAGCCCGCGTAGGTGCGGCCGTTGGAGATAACCACCTTGCCGGCGTATTGGTCGGAGATGTTGTGCGAGGGAAAAACGATCGATTCGAGTAGTTCTTGCTGTTGAAATCGCTGAGCGACCGTCGACAGATCAGGCCCAACGGTTTCGCCTTGACCACCGCAGCGGTGGCATTTGAAGCAGTCCGCTTTAGTAAAAGCTGCTTGACCTCGCTGGGCATCGCCGGCCCTGCCTGAGCCAGTGTACAAATAGGCGAGCAATTCGTCGTAGCTCCACTTGTCTTGACCCGAGTCGACAGGTAGCTCGGCGGGTGGGGCACCTGGGAAATGTTTGGTGTACCATTGCTGCCAACCGGCGAGGCGGTTTTGCCAATCGTTGCCAGCTGGCTGCGATTGCTGTCCCGACCAATGGTCGAGTAGTTGCAAGGCAAGCGCGGCGCCATCTTTGCCTAATCGCAAGCCGAGCAATATGACTTGGCGGTAAGGTTCGGGCTGTTGCGGGCGTTCGGCCACGGTGGCAAGCGAACGCAGCACTTCGTGGGCGACAGGACCTTCAATCGTCTTGATCGCGTCGACAAGATAGGCCCAGTTCTCGCCTTGCGGATGTTGGGCAAGTGTGATGGCAACGGTGGCCCGTTGGGCAGGTTCACCGTTGTAAATGCCACGCAGGTAGGCAAGCGAATCGGCCTCGCCACTACGGCCAAGCACGGCAAAAATGCCCACACGCAAGCGGCGATAAGTGTTGCTTGTAGCGCACATTGGTTTGATGCGTCCATCGAGAGTACGCAACTCGGCGAGCAGGTCAGCGCCAGGATTCTCGGGCAATGTCGCCAGCAGCGACAGCGCCGAGGTAGGCCATTCATCGCCTGCGACGATGATCGGTCGACTTTCGAGGGGCGTCATTTGGGCGAAGAAGTCTCGCGCAAATTTTTCGAGATAAGCACTCACGCTATAGCCTCCGGGGACGGTGCGCGAGACTTCGTAAAACTTGAGAAACGCCTGTTTCGAGTCGGTGGTCCAGCCCGCCTTCAGGCGACCGGCATAGGCGCCGAGATGAATTTTCTCGGCGTCGTCGATATCGCTAACCATTTGCGTTGCAAAACGCTCAGCAGCACCGGGCACTTGCAAGTAAACTAATAGCCGGACGAGTTCGCGATCGATCGCGTCGTTGCCGCTGGGATATTTTGCCAGCAACACCGGACCGAGCGTCGAGACGCTTTCAGGTGCAAGCTGTCCTTGTGCCATAGTCAGTTGCGCGAGGCGCAACAGGTTGAGCAGCAGGCGGCGTTCAGCAGAAGTTGGTTCCGTGGATTGGCTTGCGCTGAGCAATTGTTGGCAACGTGGCAACACTGCTTGGGCAGCTTGGGCATTGGGCGAAACGGCGAGCAACGCGACTGCTCCTTGGCAATAAGCGGAGTCACTTGGATGGTCAAGAACTTGACGCGCCCAACTGTCGACAGGCAACTGCTCGAGTGCCCGGCGAGCAGCGAACGATACAAAACGGTCCGAGTCGGCGAGCAAGGACACAAACACTTGTGCAGGCGCTGGCGAGCCGAACCGTGTCAGCGTTTCACAAGCACCGCGTCGCACGAACGGATCGTCATCGCCCAGCAAGTCGACAAGCGTGTCACGGCTGGTAGTTGTTCGATGAGCAAAGAGCAGCCGCGCCGCCCGCGCGCGTATGTCGACTGACTTGTCGGAAGCCAATTGCGTTAAAAGTTGTTCCGTCGGAGCAGGCCCCAAGGCAACAAGCAGGTCGAGTGCTCGTAATCGATCGGTGTGTTTGCGATCGGTCGCCGAGGCGAGGGCTGTTAATTGTTGATCCCAAGCTTGGCCAAGGCGACGCTTCACACCGGCGACTTTAGCTTTTGCCCAATCCGCGTCGAGTTGTGGCTGTTGTAGCGAAGTTTCGATGTCGGTCGGTGCGTCGGCGCTGGCTTGTCTGCTGCCAGGTTGATTGTCGGTCCAGCGAATCCGGTAGATGCCGCCATCGGTGCCACGACCGCCAGTGCAAAAGTACAACGCCCCGTCGGGACCGACAGCTATGTCTGTAGCGTTGAGTGGGCGACCCTCGACAAAGACCTCGCTTTGCGCGCGATAGGACGCACCCTTGCGTTCGAAGCGAATGCAATGAATTCGCCCAGTCGCCCAATCGCAACCGAACAATGCACCGTAATAGCGTTCGGGAAAGGCCGTATGGTTGTAAAACTCAACACCCGTTGGCGAGCCAGCGCCGATGTTGATCGCTGCCGGCAGGCTGTCGAGATAGTACGAGGGCCACTTTGCCCAACCGCTCCGCCAGCCAAGTTCAGCACCCGCTGTGACATGATTGACTCGCGTTGGGCGATACCATGGAGCGCCCTTGTCCCATTCCATATCAGAGTCATACGTAAAAAGTTCACCTGCTTCGTTAAACGCGAAGTCGTAGGCATTTCTCAAACCTCCTGCGACGATTTCGACAAAGCTGCCCTCGGCGTCGGTGCGAAATATTGTTCCCCCAGGCGCAGGGATGCCGACGGCATGTCCACGCGGGTCTTCATACCGCGGCCGGACGAGATCGCCTTCGTAGGTATTACGATAGGGACTACGCGGGCCGGGAGTCGGCCCGACACGCGCGTGGTCGCCGATGATGACATAGAGCATTCCATCGGGACCTAACCGTACAGCGTGCGCACCATGTTCGCCGCGCGAACCGCGGATCGGCACCAGTGCTTTGATTTCCTCGGCTTTGCCATCGCGGTTTGTGTCACGCAAACGATAGAGGGCCACGCCCTTGGGGCCGTCGCCAACGGCGAATACTTGAGTTCCCAGAGCAAGAATGCCTTGCACATTCTTGATTTTGTCCGAGAAGAGGCCGACCGTGTCGTGGGTGCCATTGTTGTCGGTGTCGGTGAGCAGCATCAGGTGCCCACCTTCTCGCGAGGCAAGGATGTTTCCCTGGGCGTCGAACGTCATTGCAATCAAAGAACCAACTTCATCATCGCGCATCAACCGCTCGACGGTAAACTCGTCACCGATCTTGAATCGCGATCCCTCACCAGCGAACACAACTTCGTCGCCCCATGGCAGCGTAGCGTTCAGCACGCCATAGCTGGTGGCATGGACCCATTCGCGATCAGGAAAATCGGGATTGGCCCAACTTTCGTACTCCCGAACACTCGTCTTCCACGACTTGTCGGTCGAGTAGCTCTCAAAAGCGCCGCCGTTTTCTTTGATCAACACACGCGCGACCAAACCCGCAGAGCCAACGTTGGTATTCGTGACTTTTACAGCGACACAGTTGCGGCCTTGGCGCAGATGCTCAGAGATGTCGAACACCTGCAACTGCCGCCAATCTTTGCCGTGGCCCACGGGCAAGTCGTTGACGAACAACTCGAAGCGGTTGTCGGCGGTGATTTGCACCTCGCCCAATTCGGGATATTTTAGGTCAAACGACTTGCGAAAAAAGCAGTCTCCCGCCGGCGCTTCATTTTTTTGATGGGCCGACGACCAAATCCACTGCGGCTCTTTCGCCACGAGCGTGTCGAGAGACAGAAGACTCAAAACCAACAGCAAAGTGCGCGTACCGACAACAATCACCTTCATGGGGACCTTTCTGAAGATCTCTCTAGAAATCCATTTTTCACAGAATCCGTGGTATTCATTAGCTCCGCCTCATGCGGGGCGTGGCACGCAAATCTACCTGGGAATAGCAACCCACGACAACAGGGTTTCAGTCTGCTAGCAATTCGCGAAAAGAAGTATCCTCGTAGAGGCCGCAGAGGCCTAATCACTAGAAATCACCCGCTTATCAGACGGCGAAGGGCTTCATCTTTAATTGGTCGTAGGTTATGCTATCTCCTGCATAAGGCAGATATCCCAGCGATTACGAGACTTGCGATACTCGAGTCGCACGGACTTTGTTGGCGCAATCGCTGATCTAATCCGTTTCGAGGGCTGCTTTGCGTCCCCTCAATCGTTTCGAGATAAGTGCATAGAAATCAAGAGTTTCGGGCCGTGGCGCAGTCTGGTAGCGCGTTTGACTGGGGGTCAAAAGGTCGCAGGTTCGAATCCTGTCGGCCCGACTTTGTAAAACAAGGGGTGAAACCAGCGCCCCGCCCAATTGGGCAACACCAGATACAGTAAATTCTACAGTAAATCGAAGCTGGAAGCATTTTCCGACAAGGCCCTTTCTCGTGAGCGAAGGGCTTCAGTCCGTAGCTCACGAGCTTCGAACCTGCCGGCCTTCAGCCGGCAGTTGTTCAGTCACGTGCTCGCGCGGCACGCTGGTACCCATCTCCCGTGCCTGGGCAGGGTTGAGGTGGTCCTGAATTGACGGACAGGTCATTCTCACCGCCCGCAGTAGCAAAACTAGTCGGCACGCGAAAGCTGCCGCCGCTAAGACTGCTACGGCATCACGATGTTTTCTTTGGAAACAAGAATCGTAGACCGAGTCC
>JAJDEE010000186.1 GCA_029259975.1 Planctomycetota bacterium | reverse complement strand
GCCGTCAGCCAGTGAGGTCGTGTCTAAAGGAAATTTCCCGCCCGGTTTGCACCGTTGAATTCGGATACCATCGACAAAGAGGTCAAAAGTGCTAACTCCAGTTGTCGTCGTTGTAGTAGCTAGTGGAACCACTTCGACAGTACCGCGAACAATGGACTTGTCCGAGACGCCTTTCACTTTTACTACCGGACGATCGGCCCAAGGTTGACAGAGTGGATCGCCCACAAGCATCTGCTGATAAGGCCCTAACACAGACTGATAGAATGCCTCAGCCATCGAGCAACCCTGCGCATAATGCACGTGTATAGTTGGCGCAGGAAATTTTTGCCATAGGGCATAAGGTTCGATCACCGTCCCACAAGCCCCTGCTGCTCCAAGTCGTAGAAATTCGCTAATGCAAGTTTGCCCTGGGGGTTTTTTGGGGGCATAAAACAAGCCGCCCGAACTGGTTAAATTATCACAAAACGCGCCCGGCAAAAATCGGCACCTTGAGGCGCTGAGGTCTAGCTGAGCTGCACCAGTCGTCATTCCAATCACGTCTGTTTTGCCCTGAAGAGACTTGCCTTCGAGAATTTTTGCCCGCACTCCCGTTAATCGCAACTCTCGGGCAGCGGCGGGATACTTGTCATGTCTTGGAGTTGAACGGGCAGAGTTGTTTTTCACAAAATAGACTGTGCCACTGGGTGCTGTTCCATCAGCTTTGCTCGACTTTTGCAAGTAGTGAACAATCTCCTCGACGGTGTTGCCTCGGCCATAGGTAACACCCAGCGCAGCTGATAGCAAATAAGGCAGGCCCTTTGCTCCTGCTCGTTTCCCACCCGGAGCCCAGCGGTACTGCGAATGAAAGCCACGCGAGCTAACAACAGTCCCAGCAGATGACGATCGGCAGTAAAAGTTGGTGTTCAGACTGAACATTTCCTTGCGTTTTCCCTTCGCAAATGCCCACAAGTAGGTGGCGCCCGTTAGAGAAGCCATGGGACGCACTTGAGAAGGAAAAGTCTTGCCCGGAAAATCGCTAGAAAAATCGACTCGCCAAGGAAAATCGCAGGAATAAATGAGGTAATCGATTTGCCCACCAAGCTTGCGACGATTAATTTCTTCCAGGGCGGGTAGCAGAAATCGATCGCGGAACAGACTTCCTTTCGCTATCGCCATGTTCCCACGATACCGAATGTAAAAAACGTTGCTGGGAGGAATCTTTCGCAATTCGATATAATGGTTGGCAACGGTCAACGAATCTGGGCTAGACTCGTTGACCATCAGAAACACATTTTCTGGTCCGCCACCTGCATAGCTGCGGTTGGGAGCGAGCACACTAGATAACAAACACAGAACAGCGCCATACGCGGTCGACCGCCAGACAGTTTGGAATTCCATTATCTTACTCAATTATTTGCTAGCTAGTTGCGAGGCTCTTCTGCCGCCGAAAATCATAGCCAGCAACACCGCAAAGTAAAAAAGAACCCAAGCCGTAGGCTCGGGAACAGCGACCGCTAAGCTGCTAAACGCTGGTGCCCCACCACCAAAAGCAGCCTGCCAAATCGCCAAGTCGCTGTCGTCTACGTCGCCATCTCCGTCGGCATCTCCACTGGCGCGACTGGCATTGATCAGTGTCCCAGATCCTCGTTGCCAGGCAAGAAAATCAGCGCCGTCCGTGTCGCCGTCCTGGTCAAAATCTGCCGAGAACGCATTGAAGAAGGTCGTGGTGCGCCAGGCAAGTCCAAAATCGCTCGCTAAATCATTGCTAGACACTTTGAGTGTATAAGCACCCGCCGCAAGGTCGGTCAGATAGAGATGCTCGACATTATCAACATCGCTCGCACTTAAACCCTCGACAATACCGTCGCCGATGTTCAAATCGATCGTCGAACCAGCGTCATCGACAAGCTCTAAATTAAGATCCGCGACGATCGGAGCGCCGACGTGAAAGGGAGACTTTATTTTAGCATTCCAAGCTAAGGCAATCGACAGTTCTGCCGCAGTTTTACCGTTGGGAATAATAAAGGTATAAAGCAACTCGTTGCCAGCACCAGGCTGAACGGTTTGGTAGTCCCAGCCATGGCTCGCAACAGCTGAAGGCGTATCCGTGTCACCCACAAACTGCCCACCCAGGGTCGCCAAATAGCTATTGTAGAGGTTCAGCTCGCCTGCGCCATAAGTATCATCCAAAGGATGCCACTGTCCTCCTGAATCGATTTGGCTCCAAGAGGAAAACTCGTCTTTGGTTGCCCCCGCCAATAAAATAGCTCTCATCGTTGCTGAATTCGCTGCATCCGTCCCCAATACCGTATCTGCACTGTGCAAAAAAATCGCAGCAGAGCTGACCGACGAGGTGGCAGCGCTCGTCGATGTTCGCGGAGCGACCAAATCGGGCTTACTGCGCCCAGCGCCATAATCGGCCAAGGTAGTTAGCCCAGTGTTATGAATTCCATCGGTGCGACCCACAGTGAGTGCGTTGTAACTATGGCTTAATAAACGAGGCAGCGGAGTCGTGACGTTGTTGAGGCCGACCATCGCGGTGATATTATTTGTGTCGATGGCATAGTCGAATCGCCGCAACGCTTCGCGGTCTTGACTATCAGAGCCACCTCCTATCCAACTAAAATTTTGAACGCGAAAGTCCTGAGTGAGAGGCAAATCGTTATTGCTTCCAGAGAGATTCAATACACGATTGAGATAGTCAGTCGCTTCGTAAACAGTCACCTCGTTGGCAGCTGGTGCAACGCTATCAGTGTTGCTGACCAAAGTTCGAGCCTGCGAATCAGCATGTCCCGAAACCCCAGTATTTGCTCCACCGCTGCCATCTATAAAATTAACTTGAATGCCCAGCGGGTCGGACGCAGCACTAAATTGCGGATTGTTTATATTGGGAAAATAGTGGCCGTCTTCGGTTGATGCTTCTACCAGCGAAACAGGTACACCAGCACCATTTGGGGCAGACGCGCCCAAGACATTGATCAGCTTGGTGTAGCCAACATCATCTCGCCAATCGCCCAAGACGCTGGGCGACCAGCCCACAAGACACAATAGCATCGTACTGAAGCTACAAACGCAGCGCAAGAGATCGCCTCGAGCCTTGTTTCTTTGCATCAGAAAACTCACGTAGGGTTACCACTTAACGAGTTACCAAGCCGAGAATGACGGCAGGCAACTACAACCGGCAATCGCGATAGTAGCCTTCTTTTTCGAAAGCCTTTTCGCAGACAATCCAGCAGTTCTGTTCCATTTTGAAGCAGCTACAGACGCCCCCCGCAGCCTGCAACTCCTACCGTGCATTATCCGCGCAAGTGACCGATTTATCAAGCTTTGGTTCGATGATAGGTCGCTTTTTAGCGTGCAGTATCTAACAAAAAAAGAGGTTTGGAGGGGTCGCACGAAGAAAACAGGGACAAGCAGGGCCGAAAAACCCGACATTCTCAGTACCTCTCAATTCCAAAATCGAGCGATTTGCTCAACAATCCGCTCGGCTGCGTGTCCGTCTCCGTACGGATTCGCCACACTCGACATCGCTTGATAGGCTGCGCCGTCGGTCAGCAGAGTGGTCGCCTCCGCAACGATTTGCTCAGTATTGGCACCCACTAGTTTGACCGTACCCGCCTGGACACCTTCGGCACGTTCGGTCGTATCGCGCATCACCAACACCGGTTTTCCTAGGCTGGGTGCTTCTTCTTGGACGCCGCCAGAGTCCGTCAAAATCAAGCGACAGTTTTTTTCCAGCGATACAAATTCGGCATACGGCTGCGGCTCGATCAAGCGGATATTATCGGTCTTTCCCAATCGATCGTGTACGACTCGCAACACATTGGGATTGAGATGCACAGGATAGACGATCAGTATTTCAGGAAATCGACGACTAAGTTCCGCCAGCGCTGCACATATCTGGTCGAAACCTTTGCCAAGATTCTCGCGTCGATGGCCAGTCACCAAAATCGAAGGGCGCTGGAGCCAATCCTGGCCAATCAACTGCGCGAGTTTATCGCTCAGTTGCTCCTGCACCCCAGGCAAATCTTGACGCCGGAGTTCCATGAATAACGCATCGACTACCGTATTGCCCGTGACGACGATCGATTCTTCACAAATTTTCTCGGCCAAGAGTGCTTCTCGCGAAGCCTCGGTAGGCGCGAAATGCAAATCGACTAGTGGACTCACGAGCCGGCGATTCGCCTCTTCAGGAAACGGCGAGCGGATATTCCCGGTCCGCAAACCCGCTTCGATATGGCCAATGGGGATTTTCTGGTAAAAGCTCGTCAGCGCCGCACACAGCACCGTCGTCGTGTCGCCTTGGACAAGCACCATGTCGGGTTGCAAGTCGGTGAGCAAACTGTCGATTTCCTTGACCAGCCGGGAGGTGAGCCCCGCCAAACTTTGATTGGCCCGCATCACCTGCAACTCATGGTCGACCGACACTTCGAACAGATCGATCACCTGCTGAATCATCTCGCGATGTTGTCCCGAGTTGATCACTAAAGGCTCTAAACCATCAGCAGCATTCAACTTAGCAATCACAGGGGCCATCTTGATCGCTTCGGGACGGGTACCCATAAAAACGGCGATGCGATGTGTCATAGACTCTTACTCATATCTTTGGGATTAACTTCTTTGGGATTAACGCGCAATTCGAAAAATCTCTTCCTGTGCTATCATCTTTGAACCTTTCTGGCTGTGCAACGTAAATCCTACCAGAATCGATCAAGCCGTTGTTGCCAGCGGCAACAGTTGTTACCTTCTGACTTAGTGCCTGCCCTCTTTTTCAGCTGAGAACCGTCGAATAACGTGTCCGTGTCTCCACTCACAATTCTGCAAGTCCTACCAGAACTCCACGGCGGCGGCGTAGAACGAGGTGCGCTGGAAATTAGCCAAGGACTCGTCACGCGCGGGCATCGCAGCTTGGTCGTCTCGGCGGGCGGCGGTATGGTCGAGAAACTAGCAGGGCAGGGGGGCCAGCATATTTCGCTCGACCTCAGCCGCAAGTCGCCTCTCACGCTGCTCAAAACCGGCAAACTGCGGCGACTACTCGAAAACGAAAAGGTCGACTTGGTGCATGTTCGATCGCGGATGCCGGCCTGGGTCACCCTGGCAGCTTGGAAATCGATGCCGCCCAAAAAACGGCCCCGACTTCTCACCACGGTGCATGGGCTGAATTCGGTAAACGTCTACAGCCAAGTGATGACCTATGGCGAGCGCGTGATCGCCGTTTCGCACTGCTGTCGTGACTATGTGCTGTCCAACTATCCCACGACCGATCCTGAGAAGGTAATCGTGATCCATCGAGGCGTTGACTCGTCCCAATTTCCGCACGGACATCAACCGACAAACGATTGGCTCGAAAAGTGGCGTGTCGAATTTCCACAGCTCGTCGATCGCTTTGTCGTGTTATTACCCGGTCGGCTCACACGCTTCAAAGGACATTTCGATTTTTTGCAAGTGATCCAGCAGCTCAAGCAAAACAATTTGCCTGTGCATGGCCTTATCGTCGGCGGCGAAGATCCGCGGCGGGTGAAGTATGCCCAAAGTCTGCATGAAGAAGTTGAACGACTGGGACTTTCCACGGAAATCACTTTTGCCGGGCACCGTTCCGACCTACGCGAGATCATGAGCGCCTCGGACGCCGTCGTTTCGACTTCGATCAAACCGCCCGAGAGCTTTGGACGCACAGTCCTCGAATCTGTCCGGCTGGGGCGACCCACGATTGGCTACGCACACGGCGGAGTCGGCGAAGTCCTTTCCACGGTCTATCCCACCGGGCGCGTCGAGCTGCAAGACACTACCGGCATGGCCGAAAAGTTGGCTCAAGTCTTTTGCGGAAAAATCGTACCGCCAGAGCCAACCGTCAACTTTGAATTGTCGACAATGATCGAAAAAGAAATCGATCTCTACGAATCGATGGTAGCCTCCGGCTCCGCCGGGGGATGACCTCACGCAGCATCGCGAACTATGACCGCTGGCACATTCGCTTTCAGTTTCTGGGCCTCATCCGTTTTTAGTAGCCGTAGTAAATTCAAATACGCCACCGTCACCGACATTGCTAATCCCATCGCTCCGCGGAAAACAAAACGACGGCCGAAGTAACATTTAAGAAATTGCAACGGGAACTCCGTGAACAATCGCAGACGCAGCAGACGCATCTTGCGATGGACACGATCCTTGGCTACCTGCGAGGTATAGAAGTTCAGCTTCGCGACCGTCGATTCCCAATTGCGAAACGAGTGATGCCAAATCCGGCCGTTGAGTTGGCCGACCGATCCCGACGCCATTTCGACACGGTCCTTGTAGACATGGTCCGAGCATCTTCCTTGTCGGCGGTCGTAGAGTCGCATGATCTCGTAGCTGTAAGCAAACCACTTGGGACACGACTCACCTGGCAGCATATCGGTCACGCGCATCTGAAACGCCGCACATGAGGGCAATTGCCCTGCAAAATGCGATTGTACTTCTGCGGCTAGCTCGGGGCTTACTTCTTCGTCGGCGTCCAAGTTTATTAGCCAATCATTGCGGCACTGGTCTTCGCCATAACGCTTCTGCGGACCATAACCGGGCCAAGCGTGATAAATCACCCGCGCTCCCGCCTCCGAGGCAACCAACACCGTCGCGTCTTCGCTCCCCGAATCGACGACGATCACCTCGTCGACCCAATCGATAACCGAACGAACGGCGCGCCCGATGCGGTCCTCTTCGTTCTTGGCAACGATGTAAACTGATATCGGACAGCGTTTGTTTACTTTTATCTCAGGCATGTTTGACTTCTCAGGCGACATTTCGTTGGCGGTCGACGGGTAGGAAAATGAAATTATTCGAGCGGTGCTGAGGTCGGCGACGGTCCCAACCTTCGCCGGGGTCGTCATGTGATGACAACATGCTATGGTCGATCAACCGTTGACCCACCAGCACGAAACACTGGTAGCCCAACTGCTCGACAAATCGGATATTCTCGTCCGCCGCTTCGCCGAACAATGATTCCATGATCTCCATCAGCAGGACGGGGCGATCTCTGGCGATCAGATTTTTGGCTCCAAGTAGCACCTCTCGTTCGTGACCTTCGACATCGATTTTGATGAAGCCGACGTTCCGGAGGTTTTCGTCATCGAGCCTACGCGTGGGCACCGCAAAACGAACCAGGTCGGAGTTGCTCGTCTCGAGTTGATCGACTTCAAGGCTGCCAGCGTTGTTGCCGAACGAGCGTTTCGATTTCGGCACGGCAAATTCGGCTTGTCCTGTGCTGTCTGATAAAGCGACCTCCGAGACGGTCACATTTTCGCCAGAGGCACGCTGCAACAACTGGCGCATAGCCGGATTAGGCTCGTAAGCATAAACATGCTTCGTCAGTCGCGATAGGAAATAAGTATACGAACCACGATTCGCACCCGCGTCAACACTCGCGCGATCCGGATCGACTAAAAACGGCAGAATATGCAGCTCGGGTTCGTAACGTTTCAAATCGCGATGTGCGCGATACGCTGCGTAGAGTTTCAGTGGCGTCACGGCATAGCGCAGCTTCTGCAAAGGTGTCAACAGTTCGGGGGAGTAGGACATAATTTTATTTTCTGCAACGGCTGCAATGGTTGGTGTGAGTAAGCTCAAGCTGCGGCACGAGATAATTGGCTATAGACGGCGTCTGTCTGCTCGACCATGCTGCGGACGGTGAATCGTTGCTTGGCATCTAGCCACGTTGTTTGATAATCGCGTGCTGCTTGCTCGCGGCACGTCAATGTTTTTTGAATGACTGCGCGAAGCTGGAGCGGCTTTCCATAAGGCACGACATACGGTTTCGGCAGCAGCTTGTTGGCCCCAGGAAATTGCGTCGCGACGATCGGCTTCTCCAGATGCAAAGCTTCGACCATCACATATGGAAACCCTTCTCGCTCCGAAGAAATCACGACTAAATCGCTGTGCGCCATGATCGCGGGCACATCTTCGCGATAGCCGACGAGATGAATACGATCTTTTAGCTCGAGCTGCGCGATCAAACCCTGCAAACTCTCGCGCTCAGGACCTTCGCCAACGATAAGTAGATCGGCTTCGACACCGGGCCACGCCTTAATGAGACCAGCGTAGCCCTTAACCGCAGCCAACCGCCCTACGGAAACGACGACCGGACGCTCTTGCGACAAGCCAAACTGACTTCGAAAGTATTGTGGATCGTGCGCCGGTGGTTCAACCAGCGGGATACCATTGCAGATCACCCGCGCTTGAGCGAGTCCCAGATGCTCGTGAATCGCAGGGCTGACCGCGATCACCGCATCGAAATTTGCAAACGAACGATTGTTGCTCTTGAAACCATGGACGGTGCCGACAGTTCTTGCCGACGTAAATCGACTCAGCGTAGAAAGCATCGACGCCGCTTTGTTCGCATGGGCATGAATGACGTCGGGACCAAAGTTTTTCAAAGCTCGATGAAGCCTGAAAATATTCATTGGGCTACGTCGACTGGAAGTTAAATCTAGTGGTTGAAAATTCACACGCTGGCTCATCTCGCCGCCGTGCGCTGGATGCGCTATTGCTAGCACTTCGTGCTGTCTACTCAAACCATTGCAAAGCTCGACAAAGTGTTTTTCTAGCCCACCGTGTACGGGCCCGCTGGCCATGACTTGGGCGATTCGAAGTGATTGCATACGAGGCTCAGTAAGTCTCTGCGCACAGTGGTTGTGAAAGAATCGCAGGAAAGTTAGTGAATTCAGGAGCCGACAACAAGGCCAACTCCAACGCAACAGACGATGCTAGCAACTTTTTTGGCCGTGTTCATATTGCCGCCACCTGAGCAGCTCCCTAAACTTCCGAACCTGAAATATTCGTTTGTACGCCAACACTCCTGGACCTCGCGATGTTGCTGTTCACTAAAAAACAACGAAAACGCTACCGCGCGCGGCGCAACCAACAGCGCATCCAGCGTCTGAGTTCTGTAAAAACTTCGCCGGCTTCGCAGACCAACGGACGCATCGTCGCAGTGATGATGACCTCGAAGCCTGATCCACAACGGGGCGAAAAAATCAGCAGCGACTACCTCGAATACATGCGACCGTGGTGGGCAACCGTCGATCGTGTCGGCCTATCGGGTACCGTACTTCACGATGGTTTGCCGGTGGAGTGCACCGCTGAAGCAACGACCGATCGCATCAATTTTCACCAGGCTCAGCCGAGCGAACTGCCAATCCTGCACGATCGGCACCGACTCGTCCGCGACTATTTGCAGGAAATTGACGATCGGTACGTCTTTGTAACCGATATTTCCGACGTCGCATTCAAGCACGATCCGTTTCAGCTTGTTTGCCAGGACCAACGTAAACACCGACTTTTTATCGGCTCCGAGCCTAAAGCCATTGGCAACTGCCGCTGCCTGAGCAAAGAGATGACCGATCAATTTGGCGACCTGCTTTATGCCGATCGACAGGTGGTCAACCCGGGCATCCTTGGGGGCGAACGCACGGAGGTTCTTTCGCTGCTCAACCACATTCTAGATTGCATCGATCAACTCAAAGATCGACTGCTCAACTCCGATATGTCGATCATCAACAAAGTCGTCCACGACCAGTATCAACCCGACCAGCTGTTTACAGGTTTGCCACTCCATTCACGCTTCAAGAAATTCGAGTACGACACCTCCGCCGCCATCATGCACAAATAGATCTCACGACTGAAAGACCAACCATGGCCTTCAAGGCTGCCACTATTAGAAACTGGACGCGGTATCAATTCCGTAAAATTTTCCGTCCGCGCACCGTTAACAACAGTGGACTAAAGATTTACCTAGGCGATCAGGCAAGCTCGAGCTACGCGCGCTCGATTTATCGAGATACGCACGAGGCCGAAGAGCGGGCCATTGTCGAGCGCAACCTAGAGTCCAACGATACTGTCCTTGAGTGCGGTGCCGGCATGGGTGTGGTCACGACGCTCTGCTGCCAGCAAATCGGCTCCGACCGTGTCTATGCCTACGAAGCAAACTCCAAACTAGAGCCGGTACTCCGACAGACATTTGCGTTAAACCAGGTTTCTCCGCACCTTGAAATGAAAATGGTTTCACTCGATGGCGGCAAACAAGACTTTTTTGCCGCCGACCGATTTGTTGTCTCCAGCCGCTACGACAACTCAGACCAGTATGCAGGCGAACAGCAGAAGCTTGATTCGGTCTCGATCCAAAAATTGATCGACGACCTTGAACCTTCGTTCCTGATCATGGACATCGAAGGAGCAGAAGTCGACCTTGCCTCCGAGGGATTGAATTTATGCTCACTAAAAAAACTATGCATTGAAATGCACCCGCATATCGTAGGCGATGAAGCAATCACCCGCTTGATCTCGAACCTCATCCGCCAAGGATTTACGTTGCGGCTGACCGAGTGCCGCAACGACGTCTTGTTTTTCTCACGCGCTGCCTAAATAGAGAACTCAATCGTGCCCACACTTGTTAATCTAGCTCAGTACAACAACATACTGCGTGTGCTGGCTGTAGGCGATTGCAACACCTGGGGGATCATTGACCCACCGATTGGTAACACCATTCTTGATAAGTTTTGCCGTCAGCTCGAAAGCGATGACTACGACGTCGCGAGCCAGAATCTCGGGTACGGGATGGCCACAACTCGCGAAGGCGTGCAATTGATGCGTCGCGAGGCGAAGCTGGCCGACGTGGTACTGATCAATTTCGGCTTGGTCGATACGTGGGTCACTTCGATACCCAAAATTTACATCCCCTACTACCCTGATAATTTCCTGCGCAAACGTCTTCGCAAGCTGCTCAAGTTTGTGAAACGTAGGCTCAGGTCTCCCTGGCTACGTCGTTTTGTTCCGACGGGGCATGTTGTGCCCATCGACGAGTACACGCAGAACTTTCGTGAGATGATCGCGATTGCACGAGCCAACAACCCACAAGCCATCGTCTTGCTCTGGGGCAGCCCGCCGGTGCAGGATGACGTGGCGCGGAACGCGAACCTCAAACAGTACAACCAACAGCTAGAGCAGCTTGCTACAGAAACAAATTCGTTGTACATCTCGACAGCAACACTCATCGACAAACTTCCCAACGAAGCCGCCTATCTGGATGCCGTTCACCTTAACGAAGAGGCAACAGAGGTAATTGCCGCCCAGTTGGCAAGAGTCTACAGAGTCTACCACGACCAACAATTTGCTAAAGCAAGCTAGCGACTCGTAGTTACTAACTCAAACTGAAAACAGACAAAGAAAAAGCACTACGGAAACCGAGCCGACCTACACCTACTTTCGGAATGGATCGACCGTGCCCCAAAGGCAAGCCTACAAAGGTTGCTTAGAACGGCATGCAGGCCCATATAAATATGCGACTCCTTAAAAATGCTAATAGGAATCTTCAATGACACTCGTCTCATGCACAATTGCCTGCAATCTTTGTGGCAACGAAACGGCTGAAAGAATCGGCACGACTGATCGTCATGGCGAATCCTTACGTACAGTTCTCTGTCAATCCTGCGGACTCGTTTGGACTGATCCGCGACCAAATAGCGAATCTACGCGTAAGTTCTACTCCGAAGAGTATCGACTGCAATACAAATCTTCCTACGTCCCAAAGCGCAAACACGTCTACCGCGAAACGCTTCGCGCTATTGCTCGCTTTCAAGCTATCAGGTCACTCTTGCAGCCTGGAATGAAAATGCTCGACGTGGGCAGCGGCGGCGGTTTCTTTCCTTATGTTGCGATGCAACAAGGCATCGACGTACAAGGCATCGAGCCGAATCAAGGTTTTGCCAAATACGCCGTCAATACCTTCGATGTGCCGACTACCAATGCTTTTTTTCAGGACGTCGCAATTCCTGAGGAAAGCTTCGATCTCATCACGATCAACCATGTATTGGAGCACGTCGAAAATCCTTGCGACACGCTCAGCCAGCTACACAAGTGGCTAAGGGTCGACGGCCTTCTGGTTGTCGAAGTCCCCAACATCGAAGCAACTTATCATGCCCCCCAGAATCGCTTTCATATTGGGCATCTTTACAACTTCAATCCGTCAACTCTGGAACACATAGGGGCAAAATCAGGTCTCGCACTCCACACTTCGAAGCTTGTCACCGGAGCGGACCACATACACATGACTTTTCAAAAGCCCGCTTTCCGTGTGGTGCGAGCTGATGACTACTCGATTCCTGGCAACTACGAACGCGTATCGTCCCTACTCCGGCGTCATACCGCGCTCCGTCATTACGCTTCGACGGTTCCCTACTCACGATTCCTTAGAAAACAATCGCAGTATCTGACCGAGCAACGCGCAGTCCGCATCGGCGCTAGACAACACAAAAAAGCCGCAGGTATGAACAATGCACTAAGAATCTA
>JAJDEE010000185.1 GCA_029259975.1 Planctomycetota bacterium | reverse complement strand
AAGCCGCCTCATCGTCAGTCCTACCTGCGTCTTCGGCCTTGCTGTCGGCCGCTTCGTCGGCCTCCTGATCCGTCTGGTCGCCATTGGTAGGCTCATCAACTTTGCGAAATTTGTTGAGACCCGCTGTGTATTTCCCCGGGTTGTCGTTTTCGGCCACCACATCCCATAAGGGAAAGTTTCGGCCAATCTCTTCGCTCGCCATGCTCAGGTCGAGCTGTTCCAGGAGGGTCGAATACTGCCCGACGTAATCCATGATGTCTGACCCGATGGTGGAATCAAGTGGTAGTTCAGGAAAAGCCTCAATCACCTTTGCCCACTCCGCAAAGCTCTCCTCGTACATGCGCTTCGATTCGAGTAGGTCGGCGTCCACTTTGAAAACGCGACGGGCAGCGTAGGCCAATTCTCTAGCCTTTAAGGCTTCGGGCGCTTGCTCCAAACGGCAGCGAGTTGCCCAGTTGTCGTAGTTCACGACTTCGCTGTTGCTGTGGATCATGCGAACGCGTTGGCGATTGGTAGAAATGTGCTTAGCCAATCGTCTCGCCTCGGCCACCTTTTCTGGAGTTTTTTTCAGGATCTGATCCGCAATATCCGAAGGCATTACCTGGATTTTCCCTTGGGCCACATACAGCAGTTCCCGAGCTTCGTCTGATAGGCCTGTCTGTGGACCATCAAGTACAGCCAACTCTTCAGCTGAGAGTGCTGCTCGTTTGGCTGCCAAAGCATCTTCGCGCGCGTTTCGCGATAGAGATTCGAGCTGCTTGACCAGTTTTTCTGTTTCTTCGATCAAGCGATCTCCGTCAGCCAATCGAATTTTGAGGCCAATGCTCGACTTCAGTTCACGTTTGCCAAAAGCTGTCCAAAGACGATCCGCCGCCGCCCAGGCCGACTTTGCCTTCGCACCAAAAACCCCTTCGTCTTCGATCGCTTCGCTGTAGTTTCTTTGAGACTTGCCAGGGTTCGAATAAAAAATGGTTGGGTTCTTTTGTCCCAGGCTTTTCTTCTTGTCTTCGACCGCTGAGATGGCCTTCTCATACCACTCGCGCGAGACTAGCCAATTGTCGCGTTGTTCGGGTGCACGATCTGTTTTGGCGTGAAAATCGTCGTCGGCCTTAAACAGTCGGCGGTAATCCTTCTGCTCGTCGGCTCGTCCAATCTTATTACCGATAAACCAACCAAGAGTCGTCAACAAATAAGGACTATCGCGGTTGTATTTAATGCCTTTTTTAAGAAACTCGATCCCTCTTTTGACATAGTGAAAACGGTCTTGGACGTCGTCCAACTCGACCGAAACGTTGTAGGTTAGATTCCAAGCCTGGAACTCCCAGAATTTGATGAAATAGGGTTGCAACTTGGAAAGTTGTTCGAGCGTAGACCGAAAACTTGTCCAATCCTCTTTCTTCTTGTATTCGTTTGCCTTCGTCCACAGCATCGAGACAGCTACGCCACGCAAGCCAAGCGTTGCGAGTCGTATCGTCTCGCTAGCGGGGTCGATATCGCCCAAATCGGCTTGACCTAGGTTGTTTTTTGCCCTCATTCGAGCTAACAACCCGCCATCCCCTCCCTCTTTCTCATTGGTGGCAGGAGCACCAAGCTGAGAGATTGGAAAAAGCAAAACTGCAATCAGCACCAAGTAGGTGATTTTGCGATAGAAAGAACCATGCTTGGTCATTTGGCAACCTCTCGTGTACGCAGCAGGAAGTAACCGACCACCGCCAGACCCACGATATAAGCCAAGCAGGTCGTCAAATCTTGGAAGACGCGATCATCTGGCACGTTATAGCCGTAGGCGGCAAAATCCACGGTACTGAACGCAGAAAAGTCTGGCAGTACCTGCGCGATACTCTGCATGATTAGCTTGAGAATACTATCGATACCCGTAACAAGCGGCTCTGCGCCGCCTGCTTTCAAAGGAGACATCACGTTTTGCTGAGTGAGAATCCGCACCAGCGATTCGAGGGGACCGCCACCGTATAAAGTGGCACCGCTGCCGAGTTGGCCCGTCGCGATACCGACAAAAAAGTCTCGGAAGAAACCCAGCATAATAAAGGAGACCGTAAACAACATGGCTACAGGTCCGCTTAGCAACGTACTCGCAGCTACCCCAATCGCAATTACGATTACCATCTGCACCCAAATACTTGAATACACTTTGACAAAGTTCACTATCGGAGAACCATCGGGCAGCCGCAGATAACAGTCGGGCTTAGCAAACCCAAAATACTGCCCCTTCTCCATGCATTGCACGAGGACTTGTAGCTGCCCGTTGCTGCTGACGAGATCGTCAAATAAGTCGATTTTTTCGCCGTCGATACTGGTCAGTTTGCGCGGAATCGTTTGCTCGTCTACCTTCGCATCGACTGCCGGGAAATAGTCAATTTCGCTAGTCAGCTTGGTTTCTGGATTGCGTACTTGCAGCGAGCCGCCTATCGCTTTGCCGATGATGCCTTTGTGGGTTCGAAAAACCCGTACGATTAGGCCAATCGGCAAGCCTTCTTCCTTGTCAGTTGGCTTTGCCACATTGTCGAAAGTCCAGATCGCCGCAGCTTGGCTACCACCTTCGATAAAGCTACGGTAAGTCCATTCGCTACCTACGCTGATGCCGCGCTGTTTGGCAACTCCTTGGCGATCTAGATAGGCCAGCGATCCCCAACGCGGTACTCTTGCTCGAATGAAATCTTCGGCCTGGAGAACTCTGTAGTCCTCCCCTCGAGGCTCGACGGGGTGAAAGTGACCATGATTCGAGTCTGTTAGGCTTTCTTCTTCGGTACTCAACTCGACAGAGTGCCGATGGTAAGCCTCGCGAGAGGTCCGTCCTGCGGAGAGTCCCTCCTCGCCGACGATTGTCTTGACACTGCCAATTTCTACAGTGTGCGTATGGCCCAGGGAGCGTGTCACAAAAACATAGCTGCAGACGGCCATCGTTACCAGCAAGAAGGTGCCGATCAGCGTAAAGCCAAGAATGCGTCCTAACACGATTTCGCCCGATCGGACCGGCTTC
>JAJDEE010000184.1 GCA_029259975.1 Planctomycetota bacterium | reverse complement strand
CTGGGTGAAGAATCTATCTGCGCCGAGGTTTTTGCTGCTTGGCAGAATGAAGCTCGGTTAATTCTTGCGTTGCCACGGCTTCCGACTTTGGCGGCGCGGTTGCTTGCTGCTGCCGGTTTTGAGAGTGCCGAGCGAATTGGGCTTTGCACACCGACCGAACTGTTGGCAGCGATAGAAACCGCACAGCTGAAAAGTTCCGCCGGTTGGCTTGTCAAAACAACCCTGCCAACAGTCGCAAAAGTGGGCGAATGGATTTATCTGGCCCAACAATCAAAAAAAACTTTTGCTGCCTAGTGCTAGCATTTCCTGCAAAGCAACCACAACATTTTTGATCTTGCAATCGACAAAGCACTACAAAAGCGACTTGCAGATTTTTGCCAGCAAACAAAGTGACGCGCTTTTCGAAAAGTTTTTTTGTGAAGTACGAAACCGACCTTGACCCTCCTGTGAGCCTGACGTATTCTCCCCACCCGACGAGCGAAACGGATTTCAATCGTTCACCACACAAGCCTTCCAAAGGCAACATTGAAAAGGGGTGCCAAGGCAAGGAAGCCAACACACGACACAGCTCACTTTAAATTCAAATGTTAAATTTAAATGGATTTTTCAAAAGTGGGCTGGACACGTGCCGAACTCTTCCATAACCTTCGCAGCCAACACGGAACCGACCACCTTCAACTGCTGCAAGGAATTCACAACACACATCGGAGCCACGTGGTTGGGTTGACTCGATATTAATACTGAGTTAACCCCGGGGCGGCTGGAGCAGACACGGAAGTCTCCCATCCGCTACGTTACACTCCCCCGGTTGCCTAGCCCGACACATCTGGGCAACCGACGGTACGCAAGCGTTATTGCTTTCGTCCAATCGCTCCCGGAAAAGTATCAACGTCCTTTGCCCCCCTGGGACGCGTGCTTTTCTGGGAGCATTTTTTATGCGCTCTGCGGGCGAGAGGCGACGAGAACTGAACCACCACGACACGACGGACGCGATGCAGGATTCTCGTTGTGCCCGTCGTGTCGTCGTGATTCAGTTGCTTTTTTGCAGCTAGCAAAACTTACGAAGGCAGTTTTCTTGTCTACGAACTCCTAACGACTTACTACTTCAAACCTAGTACAATCGCTCTCTCGCATTGCTTCTTTTTCACTCGTCAAGGATGACGTTTCGATGGCTACTCAACCTGTCTTACGCACTCGGCCCGCTGAACTGCCTGTGACCGATCGCGAAGTTTTGCAACTGGGGCGCGAGGTTCTGGCCGCCGAAACGCGCGCTTTGGCCAACCTCACCAACAAGCTGGGCGGTAGTTTCTCGCAAGCGATTGCGCTGCTGCACGACTTGCGGGGTAATTTGATTGTCACCGGCATGGGCAAAGCGGGGCTGATTGCGCAAAAGTTGGTCGCTACATTTGCCTCGACGGGCACACGGGCACACTTTCTGCATCCGGCAGAAGCATTTCACGGCGACTTAGGACGCGTACATACGGGCGATGTGGTACTGGTGCTTTCGCAGAGTGGCGAAACGGGCGAAGTCGTACAGCTACTCCCCTCGCTCGGCAAACTTGGCGTCCCACTGCTCGCAATCACCGCCAGTAACAAAAATACATTGGGCAAAGCCGCCGACGTGACGATCGAATTGGGCAAGCTTGACGAAGCGTGTTGGCTTGGCCTTGCACCAAGTACCAGCACGACGGCGATGCTGGCAATTGGCGACGCGTTGGCACTGGTGCTAAGTCGCTTAAAAGGTTTTCAGCCGGAAGATTTTGCCCGTTATCATCCGGGCGGTTCGCTCGGGCACAAACTGAGCCATGTCGAAGACCACATGCGCAACCTCGACGAATGTCGCGTAGCGTGTGCCGACGAAACCGTTCGACAGGTGCTGGTCGCTTGCACCAAACCAGGTCGTCGCACAGGCGCGATCATGTTGACCGATCCCGAGGGCAAACTTGTTGGATTGTTTACCGACAGCGACCTGGCCAAGCTCATCGAACGTCGCAACGACGCGGCACTCGACTTGCCCGTCAGCGAATTGATGGTGACCAACCCGCAGACGGTGCTCGAAGGCTCAAAAATGAGCGCGGCGGTCGAGATTTTGGCCGACCGTAAATTTAGCGAGCTGCCCGTAGTCGACGAAGCGGGCCAGCCAGTAGGGCTGATCGACGTGACCGACGTGGTCAGTTTGTTGCCAGAGCCAACTACGGAAACTGGAAAGCCGATCTCCGACGACGGACCGACGACGATTCGACTTTTTCCTCCGAGCAAAGACGACAAACGATGAACCTCACAGATAAATGCGGCCTCATACGACTTATCCTGACAGACGTCGATGGTGTGTTGACGGACGGTCGTGTCATTTTTGACAATCAGGGCGTCGAGTCGAAACAGTTCAACATTCGCGATGGGCAGGGCATTCGCCTGTGGCAACAAAGCGGCGGACAGCTCGGGATCGTCACGGGGCGTAGCTCGCAAGTCGTCAAACTACGCGCCGCCGAACTCGACATCGACATCGTCCGTCAAGGCGTCAAAGACAAGCTGCAAGTCGTCCGCACGATTTGCGAAGACTTGCAATTGGAGCTAGCCCAGGTCTGCTACCTCGGCGACGACTTGCCCGATTGGGCCGTCATCAAGCACGTTGGTCTCGGCGTCGCCGTCAACGACGCAGCCGAAGAACTAAAACAAGACGCCGACTACGTCGCCAGCCTTCGTGGTGGCCACGGTGCGATGCGTGAAGTGGTGGAATTGCTACTGAAAAACACAAATCGCTGGGATACGGTGCTGAGAAAATATCAAACGTAAGGCAAGTTTGCGAGGTTAGGCGAACGGCAAATGAGAATTTACCGTAGGATAGGCTTCCAGCCTGTCCGTGGTGCTTTGACCGACAGGCTGGAAGCCTATCCTACGGGTAAAAACCTATCTGCCGCTCGCCTTACCCAACACGAAACCCCACGTCCGATTCTAAGCAATCTAAAACCCTCCGTCGTTACCAACGGCGCTAGCGTAAGATTTTCGTTGTCTGTTTTCAGTTTGAGTCATTTACACATCATCAATCAAAAATCTTAAATCAAAAATCTCCCTCCCATGTTCACCCGCCTCACCCATGCCGCGATTGCCTTTGCCGTAACGGTCGTGGTGTATCAGGCTTATGTGCTGCTAGCGGCACCGTTTGTCGATCCGTCGCCAGCTGGGCCTATTGCGACGACTGGCGAACCAAGAGAAAAACCGCAGGCGACACACAAGCATCGCGAGCTGCTGGCAGCGTACTTTCCGCCGGGGCATTGGACGCTGATCCAGCCGCCAATTTCGGCGGAGAACGGTCAGGCGATGATTGTCATCGACGAGTACAATCCTCGCGACGATGGGCAAGTTCGAGTGAAAAAGTGTGCGATCCTATTCTTTCCGAGCGGTCGGATTCGCGGCGAACCGCCCCCCAGCGATGCCATCGTACTCGAAGCGCCGCATGGTGCGGTGTTGCAGATGGACCAAAGTCTCAAGCAAGGCATGGGAGGATTTGGGCGTTTGCAATGGGGAAAACTGACCGGACAAATCACCATCCGCAGCGACATGCACGAGCCGGGACCACACGACGATTTGTTACTGACGACTCGCGATGTGTACATGAACGAAGGTTTGATCCGCACGGACGCTTTTGTTGATATGCAGCTTGGAAGTCATCGGGGCAGCGGTCGCGAACTGGAAATACGTTTGGTGGCAGTCGAGCGAAGTCGCGCAGGCACACCGGGGCCGAACTTCGGCAGCATTGAGTCCCTAGAAATTCGCAAAGAGGTCCAAGCCCTGCTCTCGCCAGGACAAGGGCAACTGGGACCAACGAGCGGAATCGCCAAAACGACCACCGACATGCCGCCTGTGCAGATCACCAGCGGCGGGCGCCTTCGTTTTGACTTTTCTAGTCAAGTCGCCTCGTTCGACGAGCAGGTGCTTTTGCGGCAAGTCCACCCGCAAGGTCAACTCGATGAACTGCGCTGCAAGAAACTCTCGATCTATTTTACTAACGTAAACACCGCCGCTGAAACTAATGCCGCTGCTGGCAAGTTGTCTGTTGGTTTGGTCGAAGCCATTGGCAACCGTAGCTCGCCAGTCGTGCTGAATGCCGAGTCGCAACAAGCGACCGCCCGCTGCGAGCGAATGCGTATTGAACTTGGCCCGCAGCGTATCACCTTCGACCGCGGCCACGAGGTGATGCTTACCTATCAAGGGAGCGAGATTCACGCCAAACAAGTGCAATATCAGGCGCCGCCGAAAGATTCTCAGCAGCGCATCGGCAAATTGCTCGCCGCTGGAAGTGGTTGGCTCAGTGCACGCACTTCCGACAAGCCGGGCACCGTACCGTTTGAAGCGCGTTGGACCGAGAACATGCGACTACGGCGGATTAACGGTCAGCCGATACTGACGCTCAACGGTCGCCCGCGGATCGACATGGTCGGTATGGGCCAACTTTGGGCCGACCATCTTGATCTTTACCTGCGAGAAAGTGCAGCGGATGGTTCCGAAGCTGAGTTGCTACCCGCGGAGATAGTGCCCGAGCGTTTGGTCGCTAGCGGGCAGATAGCCATCGACTCGGCCCAACTGCACGGTAAAGTCAAACAACTTAAAGTCCATTTCGACTATGTGCCAAGCAGTTTGCAACTAGGCAGCCCAAATGGCAACAACCCGCGTACGGATCGAGCACGTTTCGGTGGACGTGGCGGAGTCGTCAAACGTGCGTACGACATCGTCGGCGAAACGCTAGAGATGTTAGTGACCGTGCATCAAGGCAAGCCCGAAGTGACCAGCATCGATGTCGACGGCCACGTCGTATTTGACGAATCGTCGACCCAGAAGACTGCGAAGCAGCCACTCAAAGTGGTCGCCGATCACCTCCACATCGAGCACGCCGATTCGCCGACGGCAGAACTCTCGCTCAGTGGCAAGCCGGCGATCATCACCGCCGACGGCATGTCGATTCGCACCGAGAACCTAAAAGTTAATCGCGGTACAGGCCGCGCACGGGTCGATGCCCCGGGCGTAATCGAAATGCTGGTCGACCGCGATCTCAGCGGCAAGCGACTCGCCGCACCGCAGCCAACGACAATCCGCTGGCAACGGAGCATGGAACTCGACAAAGATCGCATCACTTTTAGCGGCAATGTCCAAGTGCAAACCGCCGAAGGAACGCTCGACACACAGCACATGATCGTGCGTCTCACTGCGCCGGTGCAATTCGACGGCGGTGCTCGTCAGCATCGCGTCGAAATTGCCCAGCTCGAGTGCCATGGTGGAGCCAACGCCATCTTCAGTCAACGCGACGCGCTCGGATTGGCCTCGATACAAACAATCAAACTCGAAGATTCATTCTTCGCCAACTTGCAATCCGGAAAAATTCGCGGCGAAGGCCCTGGCCGCATCGAGTCAGTCCACTTAACAAGCGGCACCAACTCCATCGGCGATTTTGCCAACAACAACGGCCGCGGGCGTCTTGCTTCAGCCGGTCGCCAACCGCAGCCATCGCAACGACTACGATTCTTAGGCATCCAATTCAACCGTGCCATCCAAGGCAATATGCAAAGCCGACAGATCAAAGTTCTCGGAGATATCGATGCCGTGTACGGCCCCGTCGACGCCTGGGAACAACGACTCGCCCTCACCAAACGCGGAATTCCTGGCCCCGACACGATTTGGATCAGCAGCCAAAGCCTTGGCGTTGCGGAAAGCCCGCTAGCCCGGCTGAATCGAAGCCACAGTGGCATCGGCCCACTCGAACTGCTTGCCGAAGGCAACAGCTCTTCCCCAGTAACGATCGAAGGCCCAGCCGGCGAACGCGGCAACTTTACGACCCGTTCGTTACGCGCAAAATACGACCAATCGAAAAAGACTTTCATCCTTGAAGGCACCAACCAAAGCCCCGCAACGATCATGATGCAAGAGTATCGCAACGGCCCCACTTCGCCCACGTCGGCGCGCAAGATCACCTACTTCCAGGAAACCGGCAATGTTAACGTCGACGGACTAATAAGCGGGCAGTTGCGACAGCTTGCGCCAGCGGGCGGGCGCCAAAAGTAACACCCTAAGCGACGTACCCCCACTGCTTGAATTGCGATTGCAATTCCGGGTTGTTCTTAAAGACCTGAAAAAAGAGGTATTCAGGAGCCAAATCGACACCATTGGGCCAAACAACCGTTTGCAGCTCTTCGTCGACCGTCAGGGATGCAAATTCTGATTTGTTTCTTAACGGTTCAAACGCCGGCCCGCCCAGGCTGTTGACGAGATCCGCCACACCTTTTCGACCATTATCGAAAGTGACTTCGACTTTGTAGTCTCCCAGATACTTGGCATCCGTTACGTGAAGAAACATGGCCATTATTCCAAAGGCTCGATCGGTTCTAGTGGTTCATTTTTTTGACAACGGTCCCAATTTTCCGTGAGTTCGTCTTTGTGCATTGTATACCATTCGAGCACATGACGTAGCGCTCGCTTCGGAAATTTGCCTTCGACAGCCCCAGAGAGGATATTCACGGTGATTTTATGCTCGGCATACTTGCATGAAAATGAGGCGGCGCATGGTCGTCCCAATACATGACGATGGCAATTCCAAGGAATCTGCTTATGACTGGCATTTCGGTTTAGCATCCCACGATTGAAGATTCTTTCTTTAGACTTCGACGAGCACACCAGTCTACACCCGCAGTCGCTCTTGCTCCAAACTTTCTGCCACAAAACCGACTGCGCGCTTGGACATGTGTTCGACGTAATCCCAACTGTGCCCGCCGGCGGAGGTTTCTAGGTCGCATTCGTGCAGAACGCCGAGCGAGAAAAGTTTCATCCGTAGGCGGTCAGCGGAGACGTGCCAGCGCGTGTCGACCGGGTCGCAGCAAAACCACTGGTGCCGCGGCCAATTGAGCGGGTGGATGTGTAGCGTGGCAGTGTCTTGGCGGGCGTCTTCGGCGTCGCGGTACATGCTCGACAGATTCTTGTCGCCTTCCTCAATGCGAATCTGAAAGTCGATTGCCGGGAAAAACGCTGCTACCACCGGGAAAATGTTTGGACGTTTGTACGACAACCGCAACGCCCCTTGCCCGCCCATGCTGGCGCCCATCAGTGCAATGCGCGGTGGCACGCATTGCCATTCTTTTTCGAGGTACGGCAACACTTCATCCATCAGGTAATCGACGACCGTGATTTCGGGATCGAAATCGAGGCAGATGCGATCCGACCACCAGCTTCGTCGGGTGAGCGGTGCGATCACGCGCAGTCCGTGACGGTCAAAGTGCTCCATCATGCGCGGGTGCTCCATCGGCACGCCTTGGTAGTAGCCGTGCATGTAGAGTACCGTGTAGCCATGCTCGGACTGCTGCGGCGGGACATAGGTATAGCACGGGTGACCAGCGATTTCGATCAGCGACCAGTCACCGGCGAGGTTGTCGTTTTTCATTTTGTTATTGCGTTCCGGTCCCGGCGCGCCGGGATTACATCTCGGTTATTGTGTTCGTTTTGCCCTCAACTGGAGTTGAACCCACTGCAACCGATGTTGCAGCCATTTGCCTCGCCGCTTAGCTCCAGCGTCAGTCGCTTTCTTCATCTGGTGAACAACACAACACTTCGAGTAACTTCTGATAATCTGGACTCAGCGCGAGTTTGTTATGCACAACATTGAGTCGAGCAATTTTTGCCACGATTCCTGATGTCATAACTAGTGCATGTTTAGATTGGACTAGTGGCCCATGCCTGACTGCGGAAGCACTTGAGTGCACGCAACCGTTGAAAGCAGCTAAAAATATTTTATATTCGTCCAGTTTCCCGGCTATTTCCGCTATTCCCTGCAAATTTCCAGCGTACCATTGGTTCCTGACATTGCCCTTCTTACTTTGAAATCGACTCTTTACGCTGTCGTAGTTCTGCTTGTTAGTTTGCTTCCCTTCACTTCGCATTGAGGACTGCTGTAGTTGCTTTGCAATCCAATTGTTAGCGCTAAGTATTCTTTTCATTGCTTTGTATCTTTCGACGTGCTCGAAATCAAAGTAATCGTGAGCACGTTCTAGGCTTCTGGAAGGATCTGAGACCAAATACTCTGCCTGCAAATAGACGTCATATATTGCCCGAAAAAGAGTGCCAGCATCTACCATGAATCCTTCGTCGTCTTTCGTGTGTTTTTGCAATGTGCGAACCGATCGCCAAGTATTTGCAGCTCGAACAAGGAAGAACAAGAGGGCATCAGATACCTTATCAGAATCACCCAAAGCATAAGATCGCATGATGATATCCTGCAACAGATCGTGCACCATGTCGTCGCCTTGCTCAGCAAGCAATACGCGAGATTTGTTAGTCATCTCCAACTTCCATAAGGGAGAAAAAGGAGGGGCGACACGACTCATTGCCCCCGGTTCGCACTTCGACTATGCCGCATTCCTTCGGCTGCTGGGCTACTGTTTGATGCCCAATCATTTTCATCTCATGCTGGGTCAGCGTCAAGCTGGTGACTCGGCTGCTGGTTGCAGTGGCTGATGATTTCGTACGCGTGCCGCTACTTCCCAGGAAAACTTGCCCGCGAATGGCGCGAATAAGCGCGAATGCAGGGAGGCATTTTTGTTTTTATCAAGAAGAATCTAGCGACCAGAATTAAAGAACATGATTCGCGCCCATCCGCGCCATTCGCGGGCAAAAAATACGAGGATCGATCTTACGAGCGGCACTTGGGTCGTGTTTGGCTAGGCGTTATGATGTGGGTTGCCATCTCGATACACTTCTTGCGTTTGACCGACTATGCGCCCTTCACCGCAGATTCTTCATGTTGTTGCCGACCTCGATGGTTACGGCCAGACGCGGCAGCTGGAATTGCTTGTTGCCGAGCAGCTAACCGCCGGGCAACGCGTGCGAGTGGTGGCACTCACGGCCGCGCGAGAGGTGGTCAGGGAATTTGAGCAGCAAGGCATCGGCTGTCGAGTGCTCGATCGACGTTGGCAGCGTGACCCGTTTGTGGCGGTTCGGCTGGCGAAAGAATTGCGACGGTCGTCGTGCGACATCTTGCACCTGTGGGGCCAGGGGGCGGTTGACTATTTTCAGTTCGTTCGGCGATTCGTTCGCCATGTGCCGATACTTGCGACGCTGCCGCATGAAAGCGACTGCATCCGGCCGGGCATCGTTCTGGAAAAAGCCTCGGGGCTGGCAAAACCCTCGGGTCTCAATCGCCAGCAATTTCTTGCAGAGCAACAGCTGGGGAAAAACTCTACGCTGATTGCCATGGCCGGGCCGCTCATTCGCTCGCAGTCTGTTGACGAGGCGATCTGGAATTTTGAACTGGTTCGTACGCTAGACGAACGGGTCCGCTTGCTAATCTTCGGCGATGGACCTGATCGCCATCGGCTCGAACGCTTTGCTCGCCTTACTTCCGTGCCGAGCACAATCCGATTTCTCGGCTATCGGACCGATTTTCGCGAGTTGCTATCGCACATCGATTTGTTTTGGCACACAGCCGAACCCGACGAATCGCTGCCGACGAGCGTGCTCGAGGCGATGGCAGCAGGTGTGCCTGTTGTGGCGAACGACGGGCCTGGCTGTAAAAGAATCATCGACACTGGCAACAACGGCTATCTCGTCCTTGATAACGATCGCGCCATATTCGCCCGACATACGCGGCATTTGATGCAAGACGCTCAACATGCCGAGCAACTCGTGACGAAGGCTGCCCAAACAATCGCTGAGCGATTTTCGGCCGAGGCCCTGACGCAAGCCTATGCCAATTTGTATGCCGAATCGCTCAATAGTAGGGTGTGCTCGCTCGCTGAAAGTCACTAGAATTGGCACCAGGACGATTCGGGCATGCACCAGGGAGGAAAGCGGCAAGATGAAAGACGTACTGGCTGTAGTTTTGGCGGGCGGCAAAGGATCGCGACTGGAACCGCTAACGCGTGATCGGGCTAAGCCGGCAGTTCCTTTTGGTGGCATTTATCGCATCGTTGATTTCACGCTCTCTAACTGCATCAACAGCGGCATTCGCAAGATGCTAATGCTCACGCAATACAAAGCGATGAGCCTCGACCGGCATGTTAACACCGGTTGGCGGCATTTGCTTAGTCGCGAGCTAGGCGAATTTATCGACGTATTGCCACCGCAGCAACGGATTGACGAGCAGTGGTACCAAGGCACCGCCGATGCTGTCTATCAGAATATCTACACGCTCGAACAAGAGCGCCCAGAACACGTCGTCATTCTTGCTGGCGACCACATCTACAAGATGGACTACAGCAAGATGATCGATTTTCATAAGGCGAATAACGCCGACCTGACGATCGCTGCGCTGAGGGTGAGTGTGGACGAGGCGAAAGAGTTCGGAGTGATGCAGATCGACGACGAGAATCGCATTAATGGCTTTGAAGAAAAATCGCCCACGCCTAAAACCATGCCTGGCGACGACCAACATTGTCTCGCGTCAATGGGCGTCTACGTGTTTAACGCTCGTTTCTTGTTCGACCAACTTTGCCACGACGCGACGCTGCAAGACAGTGCCCACGACTTTGGTCGCAACATTATCCCTTCGGTTATCGATAGCCATCGACTGTTTGCCTTCCCATTCCAAGATGAGAACAGTTCGGAACAGGCATATTGGCGCGATGTGGGAACGCTGGACGCTTACTACGAAGCGAACATTGAATTGACTGGCGTAACACCGCTATTAAACCTGTACGACTATCGCTGGCCGGTGCGCACTGCCCAGCCAAATTTGCCGCCACCCAAGTTTGTCTTCGACGAAGATGACGGTCGACGTGGCGAAGCACTCGATAGCATCGTCGCTTCGGGGGCAATCATCTCCGGCGGAAAAGTCACCGGCAGTGTAATCGGACCAAGAGTCCGCATCGAAGAACAGGCTGAAGTTTCCGATTCGATTCTTTTCCGTGGCGTACACGTCGGCGCTGGCGCCGTTATTCGCCGTACGATCATCGACAAACACGTCCGCATTCCCGATGGCGCCGAAGTCGGCGTCGATCTCGACCGAGACCGACGGCGTGGTTTTACGGTGACCGAGGGCGGCGTGGTCGTTGTGCCGGTGATGGAGGCGACCTACGAGTTGTTTGCACGAGCTTAGCCTTACGCCAACCGTTCGGCGACTTCTTTCCAAAAACTCGTTAGTTGAATTTTGACTTCAGGTAGCCGAGGCGACTGAAACTCGTCGCTGGCTTGGGAGAGTACGACAAATCGCCCCTCTTCGTTGAGCAAAAACTCGAACAACTGTGCCGCCGGGTCAACGATCCAATATTCGCTAACGCCATAGCGAGCATAGAGGTCGAGTTTCGCTAACCGATCACGGCGCTCGGTACCGGGCGAAAGAATCTCGATCACTAAATCTGGCGGGCCTTCGATGCGGTCCTTGACGATTTCGCGGCGTTCTTTGGAGATGTAAAGTAGATCAGGCTGCAAGATCGTATCGTCAGAAAATATCACGTCCATCGGAGCACACAAAGCAACTCCACCGCTAGCGCGTGAGACTCCCATGAAAATCTCTGTCAGCATTCCAAGAATAGTCTGATGTCGAGATGTTGGGCTGGGTGACATCACAAACCTCCCCTGCATAAGTTCACAAGGTTCGCCTTCCGGGAGTTCCCAGTAGTCAGTCGCGCGATACGGCCCCAGGTCGCTAAATGGCGAGAAGGCTTCGAACGATTCGTATTGGAGAGGTACGGTACTCATGTCACCATTAGTATAACGCCATGAGGCCAAATGCCCAAACTCGTAGAACGAAGCCCTAGCGGGGAGGCTGTGTGGACTGCTTCTTGGCTGTTTTCGCGGGCGTTTTTTCCAGAAGTTCAATGGAGTCGACGATTTGCCGATCCGCATCGTTGAATTGTTCGAGCTGCGCTTGCTCGATCGTTATGCCGAGCGAAACGCGCGGCAACCCAGGTGAGGAGACCAGATAGTAACGCCACTCGATGGGCACCTCTTGCACCTTGCCTTGCGCAACGACGCCGAGACAGTCGTGTCCATGCGAGGTCGTCCACCGGGTCGACGCGGTGATGGCGGCTAGTTTGTCACCCAGCGAATCGCGAATGTCGCGTTCAAAATCTTCCAAGGCGGTTTCTTGCCCCTGGCTCCGTGCCGGCAAAATCGACACATTGCAGAATGCTGTCTGAATGCCATCATGCAATGAACGTAGTGAAACCAAATCGCTTTGCTCAGACGTGATATACCACGCCGTATCATGCAAAAATCGGTAGCCAAGCTGGGGGGCTTCGTAACACAGGGTGCCAATCAGCGGCTGTGAAATGTCGTCATCGACGACATCCAATTTCTCGGGTAAGCGGGCATCGCTTGGTCGCACGGTCACTGAAACTTTGGCGACAACATCCAAGCCAGGCACTGTTTGTGTAGCGGTACGTACCTCTTTGATGGCTAGATTCAGCTTGGTGATGCGCTGCTGTTGTTGGTGAAATAGATAGGCCCCGCGGAGCTGCATTTCGGTCGGCGCGCCGTCAATCGTGCCGTGGACGGTGCCCGCCAACCGAATTTTTACTTGGCGATGCTTGCAGCCTATCACCACGCTACGTACTTCGCAAACTGCCACGTTATCCATGCCAAGAAGAGCGCCGATCGCTGCGGAGTCGTGAACCCAACTCTCTCCCTCAGTTAGCTCGCGCTCAGGCAAAATGCGATTGAGAGCCAACGTATTGCCGATGACGTTCACCAAATCGTACTGATCGCGAGTCAGTGGGGTATTGGCGCCAGCGAGTACGGTGCGCCCATCGCGGACCTCGGCGACGATCGATTGCTTCGCGCTAGGCAAATCTCGCTGGAGACCACCTTTGTCGACCTGGGTTTTGACGGTTGCTGTCTCGTACTTGCGTAAGGATCTTACTGGTTGGTCAGAGGCTGAGGACCAATTCAGCAATTGCTCGGTGTAACGCAACTTGCCGGTAACGGTGAGCGGGTAATTTTCAGTACTGTTTTCTTCCAACACTACCAAATCGCCCCCGACCTCCAGCGTTACTTCGATGGTTGACATATCACCCACAGCAAGCTCTGCAGCTAGCAGAAAGCTGGTTTCATCGGCAGCGTAGCTTGGAGTGACGACACAAACCGACAGCAGCAAGCAACTGAGCAAAGATCGCATGGCTTCGTTTCTCCTGGTTTCCTCGAATGCCCTCTGCACGCAAAAGTCTGGCCAACGATGCCAATAGATGATGCCAATAGATCTAGTACGAAACTCGTAGCAGAACGCGCAGATATCTGCGTAATCGTCCGGCGGGACACTGGACTATTCATCAGAAAATTTGATCGCAAAAAAGCAGCCGAGGCTACCTAAACTGCCAAAGTGGCGTCTGAAAGTGGCCTTCCACCAAAAAGACGCCCATTTCCAGGACTTTTCGCAAACCATTACCATAAAAGTACTTAAGCACAACCTTGGTCTCAAATAGGCCGTTTTTGGTGCTGCGAATCGCGAACTTTCTATCGACCTATTGCTACTAAAGTGCGTACAACCACTGGGCAATCGATGGCTAGCACTATTGCCTTGGAGGTATGTGACGGCAAGAAACGAGCTGCTAGCACGAAGCCCAGGAAGGCAACTTCGATAAGCGATCGTGGGCGAAGGAATCGCGCGGAACACCACGCTGAGTAAACATCTTTGCAAGTGATTCAGAGAAGAAGAGGTAACCCATGCATCAGGACTATAAAAACCCCGTCATCCGCTGGCTCCGCGATCGCCAGCTGTCGACAACCCAGCTGGCTACGAAACCGCGTGAAGAGATGCTGTCGCAAATCGAAGCCGCAGAGCGAGCTATCCTCGGGCTTGGCGCCGAGGCAAGTTACCCGGCCGCGCAGGTCGTCTCGCAAATTGTTGGCCATCACTTGCCAGAAGCGGGTAATCGTAAAATATCGAGCGCCGACCTGCTGCACGACTTACGACTATTCGTCGAAGATCTATCCGACGCTCTTGAGCTGAACGCCGAGGCAGTTGGCGAACCTGTCTTCACTGTCGACGAGCTGGCCAAGCAATTTAATGTTTCGACCAAGACAATTTCTCGCTGGCGCGCGCTGGGGCTGGTCAGCCGACGTCTAGTTTTTGATGGCCGCAAA